>CALGLM010000024.1 GCA_937930275.1 uncultured Ignavibacteria bacterium | reverse complement strand
CTGTTTTCAGATAAATCTTTAGCAAACTTAACCGGATTAACCCATTTTTTTCCGTCAAATACTAATTTATGGTAAATATCATCCATAATTAAGTATAGTCCCTTCCGTTCGCAATAATCAACAATTTGGCTAATAAACTCCTCACCGTACATTGCACCGGTAGGGTTATTTGGGCTATTAATAATAGCAGCTTTTGTATAAGGACCAACTCTGTCCTCTATATCTTTCAATGTCGGATAAAACGTTCCGTCTTCCGGTAAAACGGGAACAGGAATACCTCCGCATAATCTAATCATATCCGGATAACTTACCCAATACGGAGCCGGAAATATCACTTCGTCTTGGGGATTTAGTATTGCCTGTAATGCTACCATCAAAGCTTGTTTTGCTCCGCTTGAAGCTATTACGTGTTGTGGTGATACCTTTCTATCATAATTTTCTTCGGTGTAACGTATTATGGCTTTTTTTAAATCCGGAATTCCGTCAGCCGGAGCATATCTTACTTCACCACTATTAAGATTTGCTACGGCAGCCATAATTGCGTCTAAAGGTGCTCGTGATTTTGGTTCACCTCCGCCAAGGTGAATTACAGGATCTCCTTTTTCTCTTAATATGGCGGCTTTTTCGTTTAACGCCAAAGTGGGAGAAGGTTTGATTGATTTTGCAATTAAACTAATACTCATGTTTTTGCTCTGCTTTGTTTTTGTTCAGTTATTTATGCAAATAGGAATATTAAGCTAAGTAAAATATTAATTGGGTGATGAAAATAGTTTTAATCCCGGAATTTCAACTTTAATTGAATACACTGAGTTTGTTTCATCTTCTGTTATGTATAAAGTCTTTAAGTCTTTTCCCGCAAACTCTAAATTGCTTGGTTTTTTACCCGGTGTGTTAATTGTGTTTATAACTTCATTTTGGGGTGAAACTACTACAATTTTTCCCCCTCCAAAATGCGCTATATAAAGATTTCCCATTTTATCAAAAGCTAATCCGTCAGGGTCTCCTCCCGGTAAGTTTATTACAACCGTACTATCAGATAATGTTCCGTCTTCGTTTATTTTAAACCGAAGTACTCTGTTTTTTGCCGATTCTGAAACAAATAAGAATTTTTTGCATGGACCGATAGCAATACCGTTAGGAAAACCCAAACCTGAAAATGCAGGTTTTAATTCTTTAGTTTTCATATTAAAAACGTATATTACTCCGTCCAAGTTATTTTTATCGTAAGATTTTGGATCGGTAAAATATAAATTTTCATTTTCAGAAAAAGCAATGTCGTTAGGTCGATTAAATTTTTGACCTTTGTAACCTGTAATAAAAGTATCACAAGTACCGTTTTTATCAATCTTTAAGATTGCACCAATTCCATAATCACATGCAAAAATATTTCCGTCCTTGTAAATAGCTAATCCGTTTGTTTTTCCAAAATCGATGGGCATAGTAGGTTTAATTAATAAAGTATCTAAAGTTCTGTCTTTTATTTTTCCTATCCAATTGCTATAACAATTACTAAAATAAATATTGTTTTCGTAATCGTACACAATGCCTTCGGGAAAACTTAAATTTGTTGCTTCAGTTGTAAAATTATATTTATTTTGTTCTGTTTGTCCAAAAACTGTTATACTAAAAAATAAAATTAAAAATAATTGTCTCATCATTATTACCGTTAAATGTTATTGCTTAAAATATGAAAATTATATTAATTTTTTATTATTTTTTTTATAAAATTAAAATTATTTTAGTGATTATTAATCGGAATAGTTATGATAAATATAATATTTATTTTTGTGCTTTTAGCTCATGCAATTGCCCATCTTCCCGGCTTTATTTCTGCATATAAAATTGCAGAATTAAAAGAACTTCCTTATAGTACCAAGATATTTTTTAAAAAGGTTGAAATAGGGGAGTTAGGAGTAAAAATATATGGGCTAATTTGGTTAATTTTATCTATAATATTTTTGATTGCAGTTATTTTACTTTTATTGAGTAGGCCTGTTTTTAAGGATACTGTTTTAGTAGCATCATCTCTTTCTTTACTAATTTCGGTAGCGGGTTTACCTGAAACAAAGTTTGGCGTAATAATTAATATTTTACTAATTGTTTATTTATTAGTGTTTTAACAGAATTTATATAATAAATTAGAATATTATTAAATTTAATTATAACTTTGTTCTAATTCTTAGGTAAGAAGTTTATACTTGACCTAACCAATTGTTATCGTATTCGGAATATTTTTGCATAATGTAATTTCTATCTTGGTTTGATAAATCTCCGTTATTTATGTAGTTAATATTTTGTTTAAGGTGCTCAATACTTGTAGTTCCTACAATTGAACAGTCAACTCCTTTAGAAAATGCAGTAAATCTTAGGGCTTTATCAAACCAATTTTCACTTTTTCTAAAGCCCATTTTTTGCCACCTTTTCCAATATTCTTCTACATATTTTCCATATGGTTGTTCTGAGTATAACCAAGGAGCATTTGCAATTGATCTTTTTGCAATAACACCTATTCCCTTCGTATTTGTTACCGGAAATATATATTTAAAATTATTTTGATCACAGATATTAAAAGATGTTTGTATTGAATCGAAATAACCGCATTCTACCGCAAATTTTAATTCTTCGTTTTCGCCTGAAAAGGCGGCAAATCTAATTTTTCCTTCTTTTTTAGTTTTTAATAAAGCCTCTATCACCTCACCTTTATTTAATATTTCAAGTGAACAAGAATGAAGGTGAACAATATCAATATAATCTGTTTTAAGCTTAACTAATGCCTCTTCAACTCCTTTAACAACAGAACTATAACTCCAATCCGGTTCGTTTTCAATTCCGTATCCAACTTTTGTAGATAGAATGAATTCTTTTCTTCGGTTTGAAATAAAACGACCAATTCTATCTTCAGAAGCGTAATAACCTCTTGCAGTATCTATTAAATTTATT
>CALGLM010000023.1 GCA_937930275.1 uncultured Ignavibacteria bacterium | reverse complement strand
CTTTTCCGGAAAACAAAAATATTAAAGCTACAATAAATGCCGTTGCTAATGCTTGAAGTATTAGCGTCTTTTTATGCTTATCGCTAATTCCTTGAGTAAATCCAAGGAAAATAGGGCTTGTACCTATTATATCAATAGATACAAAAAGTGGAATAAAAACTAATAATAATTGGTCGTAACTAAAACTCATTAAACGTCTCCGAGAAATAAACAAAAAATCCCGCTAATAAAAGCGGGATTTAAGAATTTAAATATAATAAATTCAACTAAATTTTTCAAATTAGTTGCCGTTCCCAAGCAACTGCTCTTTTACAATCTGTTCGGTATCTAAGGCAATTACTAATTCTTCGTTAGTCGGAATTCTTAAAACTTTAACTTTACTATCATCTGAAGATACGGCACATTCACCTTTTACGTTCAAGTTACGCTCTTCATCAATTTTAATACCTAAAAATTCCATATTGCTACAAACTGCATTACGAACCATAGGAGAGTTTTCCCCAATACCGCCCGTAAATACCAGTGCATCGCAACCGCCTAAAGCAGCTATATACGATCCGACATATTTTTTTATTCTATATGTAAACGCATCAAAAGCTCTTTTAGCTCTCTTATCGCCTTCCATTACGCCGCTTTCAATTTCTCTCATATCGCTGCTATCGCCGCTTAATCCAATTAAACCGGAGTGTTTATTCATTAATGTATTTGCTTCAGCCATGTTTAAGCCTTCTTTACTCATAATATAAAGTATAACCGAAGGATCCATATCACCGCAGCGCGTACCCATAATTAAACCTTCCAAAGGTGTAAAACCCATTGTAGTATCAACAGATTTACCACCGTTAATTGCTGCCATACTGCTTCCGTTACCAAGATGAGCCGTAATTATTTTTAATTCCTCAACCGGTTTTCCTAACATTAAAGCAGCTTTTTGTGAAACAAATCTATGTGAAGTACCGTGAAAACCATACTTTCTTATTTTATATCTTTTGTACAGCTCATAAGGGATACCGTAAAGATAAGCGTGTTCAGGCATTGTACTATGAAAAGATGTATCAAAAACTCCGCACTGAGGTGTATTTGGTAAGTGGGCTTTTGCTGCTTCAATACCTTTAATATTCGGCGGATTATGTAACGGAGCAAGTTCAATATTATCAACCAACGCTTTTACTACTCTATCTGTTATTAAAACTGAACCGGAAAATGTTTCACCTCCGTGAACAACTCTATGGCCTACTGCATCTATTTCATTTTTATCCTTTAAAACACCGTGTGTAGGGCTCATCAATACGGCAATAACATATTCAATTGCAATTGTGTGATCTAATATTTCACCAACTATACGAACTTTTTCTTTACCGTATGGGGTATGTGTTAATACGGCACTTGACATGCCTATACGTTCAACAAGCCCTTTTGCCATTACTATTTCTTTTTCAGTATCTATTAATTGATATTTAATTGATGAGCTACCGCAATTTAAAACTAATATTTTCATTTTATCCTCAATAAAAAGTTAAGATATAATTTTACCGTTATGGTCGTACTTGTAAAAACCTTCGCCTGTTTTTCTACCAAGCTTTTTCTCTCTTACAAGTTTTCTTAATATTGGGCAAGGTCTATAACGTGGTTCACCCAAAACTGCCCAAAGTTGCTCCATCCAAGTTAACACTTCGTCAAGCCCCATTGCATCAGCCATTTCAAGAGGACCCGTCTGAAAGTTATAACCGAGTTTTAATGCGGTATCAATATCTTTTGCACTTGCTAAACCTTCTAACAATATATGCATTGCTTCATTAAGTAAAGGGACAATAGCTCTTGTTGTAACATAACCGGGGTATTCGTAAACTTCTACTGCAGTTTTACCTATTTTTGCCGCAAATTGTTTTGAAATTTCGATTGTTTTATCACTTGTTTCAATTGTTCGGATAAGTTCAACTAATGCTACTTTTGGTACAGGATTTAAAAAGTGCATACCGATAATTCTATCTTGTCTGCTTGTAATTTCCGCAATTTTAGAAACACTTAATGTTGAAGTATTTGAAACAAAAATTGTTTCTTCTTTTGCAATTTCATCAAATTTCTTAAATAAAGATCTTTTTAATTCAAGGTTTTCTTCTACAGCTTCAATAATAATATCACATTCTTTTACATCTTCTAAATCAGTTGACCACATCATTCGGCTAAAAATAGATTTCATTTCGCTTTTGGTCATCGCCCATCTGGCAATTTCCCTTTCCATAGATAACTTTAAACCTTCTTTTGCTCTTTCAATACCTTGTTCATCTTTTTCAATAATTAATACATCAATACCGGCCGAAGATATTGTTTGAGCTATTCCCTGTCCCATTACACCGGCACCGATTATAGCAACTTTATCAATTCTTTCACTTTCTTCAGCCTGTTTTTTTTCCATTAGCAAATCTTCTAACTTTGCTACTACTATTTTTTCATCAGCCATTTTTTACCTTTTCTTTATTAAAAATTTAAGATATTTTTATCCTTTAATTTACAGATTTTGCATTTGCCATGCAATATCCGTACCATAATATTTTGCTTAATTCTTATTATTTTTATGTTAATATTCTTTTATAAGCTATCCCGTCCTTTTCTTTAATTAATTACTCGTTTTAGTTCACATTATTTAAGTATTTCTTTAAACTATTGTTTACTTATTGAAATAATTAAAGTTAACAGATTTACTTTTAGCATTTTCTATCGCAAACTTTCCTGCTTTTAGCAACCGCTTTACTCAATTATTCTTTCGGCATTAAATTTTTTAGTTAACTACAAATTATTTAATTTGAATTTTTTAAAATAAAATTATCAATAATAAAAAAAATAGCATAAAATGAGAATTTAAATTTTTTGAGGTTAATTAAATTCCTTTTTGTATTTTTCAACATTAAAAAAATATTATTAAGTATAGCCCTAATATATGACCCCGTTTGAAGTACTAAAAAGCTTTTTTGGTTATGATAACTTTAGAGATAATCAAGAGGAAATAATAGAAGCAATATTACAAAATAAAGACATTTTAGCAATTTTACCTACAGGTGCTGGAAAATCATTGTGCTATCAGATACCTGCAATTTGTAAAGACGGTATTTCAATTGTAATTTCTCCCCTAATTGCATTAATGAAAGACCAAGTAGATGCATTAAATAAAAATGAATCGGTTGCAGCTTTTATTAATAGCACTCTTGAATATAAAGAAGTTGAAAAAATATTTAATGATATTTACTCGGGTAAAATTAAATTATTATATTTAGCTCCGGAACGACTCGAAAATTCACTATTTGTGGAAAGAATATCGAAACTTCAGCTTGAGTATCTTTTTATTGATGAAGCCCACTGTATAAGTGAATGGGGACATAATTTTAGACCGAGCTATAAAAAAATTAAAGATTTTAAAGACTATTTGAAATTTAAAGGGGTTTCCGCATTTACGGCTACTGCAACTCCTAAAGTTAGACAAGATATTATTAACCAACTCGGATTAAATAATCCCTCGCTGTTTGTATCGGGATTTGAAAGGGATAATTTAGCTTTAAATGTAATCCGTACAAATCAAAAAAAATTTAAAACTTTAGAATTAGTAAAAAAGCATATAGGAACTGCTATCATTTATGCAGCTACTCGAAAAAATGTTGAAGAAATTGCTCAATTTTTAAAATTTAACGGTATTAAAGCCGAGTTTTATCATGCAGGCTTGGAAACTAATTTGAGGAAATTGATTCAGGAAGATTTTATTAACGGGAAAATAGATGTAATTTGTGCAACAACTGCTTTTGGAATGGGTATTGACAAAAATAATGTCCGTTTGGTTATTCATTACAATATGTCATCTTCAATTGAAAACTACTATCAAGAAATAGGCAGAGCCGGAAGAGACGGACAAGAATCTTATATTTATCTTCTATATGAAAAAAATGAACGGGAAA
>CALGLM010000022.1 GCA_937930275.1 uncultured Ignavibacteria bacterium | reverse complement strand
TCGTTAATTACCTGAACAACTTTATCTTTCCCTTCAACAACAATAATCTCTTTAGTTAATATATCGCTCGGAATATTTGCAGTTTTTAATAACCCTCCGGGTAAAGGATATGATTTCCCCAAATTAGCATAAGGGGGATCAAAATTTGCATTATCAAGTGTTTCTAAAATAATATTGTTTTTTGCAAACATTTCTTTTACTTCATGAAAAGTTAAAACTGCATCAATTGCTCCTTCAACTCCCCAATCATCATATTCGCTTTTTTTAGCAACGCAAGGTCCTATAAAAACTACCGGAATTTCTTTTCCGTAATTTTCTTTTATATACTTTCCCATTGCAATCATTGGTGATACAACTTCGGCAAGCATAGGAATTAATTGAGAATAATATTTTTCAATAAAATTATAAACCGCCGGACAGGCAGAACTAATAATAGTTTTATCCCCTTTGGTTTCAAAAATTTTATTATATTCAATACTAACCAAATCTGCACCGAAAGCAGTTTCTGCAACTTTATCAAATCCAAGTAATTTTAATGCAGTAGTGAATTTGAAATAGTTATCCGGAAAAGCCGCAGCAAATGAAGGTGCAACAATTGCAAAAGCCTTTCCGGATGGTAATAACTCATTTTCAACATATTCGGAATCACTAAGTATCATTTTAGCGTGCTGCGAGCAAACTTTAACGCAGTGTCCGCAACTAATACACCTTTCGGTTACAACAACTGCTTGTCCGCCTTCTACTCGTATTGCACTTGCAGGGCACTCTCTAATGCAAGAATAACACCTGCGGCAATTTTTAACAATAGTACTTACAATTCCTGTATGCATATTATTTATTAATGTTCAAAATAGTCTTTCTATCAATATACTCGGTATGTAAAATTTCATGAGCTTTATGACTATTAGGTTCGCCTAAAAACTCTTTATATAACTTTATTACAGCTTCGTTTTCGTGCGATAATCTTGATTTTGCTTTCGTATCAATATCATAAAGAACTTGAATACGTTTTTTAATTTTTTCGGGTTTCTGATGTATCGGTTGTCCGCCTCCGTTAATACATCCGCCGGGACATGCCATTACTTCTATAAAATGATATTTATTAGATCCGTTCTTAATATTTTCCAATACTCCGCGTACATTACCTATACCGTTAACTACCGCAACATTAACATCCATACCGTTAATATTTAATGTTGCTTCTTTTAAACCTTCATTCCCGCGTATATCATTTAATTCAAGATTATCTAAATTTGACCCGGTCAATTTATAGTAAGCTGTTCTTACAGCAGCTTCCATAACACCCCCGGAAGTACCGAATATTGCTGCGGCACCTGTCGATTCTCCTAAAGGATCATCAAATTGATCTTCCGGTAAATCATTAAAGTCAATTCCGGCAAATTTAAATAATCTTACTAATTCACGTGTTGTTAATACTGCATCAACATCAGCTACGTGTTCTTCAGCCAATTCAGGTCTTTCTGATTCAAATTTCTTTACAGTACAAGGCATAATAGAAACCACAAACATATCTTCCGGTCTAACGCCCATTTTACGAGCGTAATATGTTTTTAGAACTGCACCTTCCATTTCGTGAGGTGATTTACAGCTTGAAACGTGCGGCAATAATTGCGGCTCGTTCATTTCTATAAATTTAACCCAACCAGGGCAGCAGCTTGTAAACATCGGTAAAGTACCGTTTGTGCTTACACGTTTAATAAATTCGGTAGCTTCTTCCATAATAGTTAAATCTGCCGAAAAGTTTGTGTCAAAAACTTTCTTAAATCCTAATCTTCTTAAACCGGTTACAATTTGCCCTGTTACATTTGAACCTAATGGCAAGTTAAATTCTTCACCAATGGTAGCTCTTACGGCAGGAGCAACTTGAACAACGCAATATTTATTACGATTATTTAATGCAGATTGAACTTCCTTTAGATGACTTTTTTCGCGTAGTGCAGCAGTAGGACATACTAAAATACATTGACCGCATAAAATACAATCACTAATATTTAAGCCTTTATTAAACGGTGTTGTAACATTGCTCTTAAATCCACGATTTGTAAAATCGATAGCACCAATTTTTTGTATTTCGTTACATGTTCTAACACAACGTCCGCATAAAATACATTTTGCTGGATCACGTTCCATAGATGCGCTGGAAATATCAATTGCATGATCTTTTTTCTCACCGGCATATCTGTGTTCACGAACGCCATATTGTTCTGATAAATCTTGTAATTCACAATTTTTGTTTCGCACGCAAATTAAACAATCTTGCGGATGATTTTCAATCAATAATTCGACTATTGTTTTTCTTGCTCTTCTAACTCTTGAACTGTTAGTTTGAACTTTCATACCTTCGCTTACAGGATAAGCACAACTTGGAATTAAACCGCGCATTCCTTCAACTTCGCATACACATATACGACATGCGCCTGAAGGAAATAAATTTTTCATATGACATAACGTAGGTATTTTTATTCCAACCGACTTAGCCGCATCAAGAATTGTCATTCCTTCTTCGGCTTTAACTTTTATATTATTTATGGTTAATTCTACCATATTTTCTCCTAATTCAAAATTAAAAATTACTAATTAACTTTAATAGCATCAAATCTACAAGTTTCAACGCACATACCGCATTTAATACAATTTACTTCAACAATATGATGTGGTTGTTTTTTATCACCAATTATAGCACCGGAAGGACATTTTCGTGCGCATAATCCGCAACCGGAACAAGCCTCTTTTTCGATTGAGTAAGTTAATAAATCTTTACATACTCCTGCTTTACATTTTCTATCGAATAAGTGTTCTTCATATTCTTCTTTGAAATATCTTAATCCAGATAAAACCGGATTAGGAGCACTTTGTCCAAGTCCGCAAAGTGATGTATCTTTAATTACATCTGCTAATCTCTGCAAGTGTATAATGCCTTTAAAACGTTGTAATTGCTGTAATTTATCTTCTTTAGGAGAGTAACGTTTCGGAATTCTTTCGATTATTTCCAACATACGTTTTGTACCTTCACGACACGGTACACATTTACCGCATGATTCATTTTGAATAAACGTTAAGAAAAATTTTGCAACATCAACCATACATGTATCTTCATCCATAACCACAAAACCACCGGAGCCCATCATTGCACCGACATTTTTAAGTGATTCGTAATCAACTTCAGTATCCATTACTGAATCAGGTAAACAACCACCTGAAGGTCCGCCGATTTGAACAGCTTTAAATTTTTTACCGTCAGGAATACCACCGGCAACATCAAATACAATTTTACGCAAACTAACACCCATAGGTACTTCAACCAATCCCGAGTATTTTATTTTACCGCTTATTGCAAATACTTTTGTACCTTTACTGCTTGTAGTTCCTATAGATGAAAACCACTGTGCACCTTTGGAAATAATAGTTGAAATATTTGCGAAAGTCTCAACGTTATTTATAACTGTCGGTTTTCCGAATAAACCTGAAACTGCCGGATACGGAGGACGAGGTTTTGGCATACCACGTTTACCTTCAATTGATGCTAATAAAGCTGTTTCTTCGCCACATACAAATGCACCGGCACCTTTTTTAATTTTAATATCAAAATTAAATCCGCTTCCTAAAATATTTTTGCCTAATAAACCGTACTCTTTGCATTTTGCTATTGTATTCTGCAATCTTTGAATTGCTAAAGGATATTCTGCACGGCAATAAATGTAACCAAAAGAAGCACCGATTGCATATCCGCCTATTATCATTCCTTCAACTACGCGATATGGATCACTTTCTAATAAAGAACGATCCATAAATGCACCGGGGTCTCCTTCATCGGCGTTGCAAACTATATATTTTGTTTCTGATTTTTGTTTATGAGCAAATTCCCATTTTTTCCCTGTCGGAAATCCGCCGCCGCCTCTTCCTCTTAAACCGCTTTCAATCA
>CALGLM010000021.1 GCA_937930275.1 uncultured Ignavibacteria bacterium | reverse complement strand
GGCGGGAATTTGGAATTTCTTGAAGTTGTAAAAGGGGGTAAAACTTTCCGTTGGGGAGGTAGGTATCATCTTAATTTTAATAATCGTGATACTTTATTCACCGAATTAAATGTATTTGAAAATTTTAATCCAACTATTCCTGAAGAATTAAGGAAATCAAAATACATAATGCTTGGTAACATTGATCCCGTGTTGCAATTACATGTAATTTCACAATTAGATAATCCAAAATTTATAATTGTAGATAGCATGAATCTATGGATAAACATCAGATTAAAAGAATTGTTTGAAGTTATTTCAAAAGCAGATTTGTTAATAATTAATGATTCAGAAGCGCAAATGATTTCAGGAGAGCATAATATTATTTTTGCAGCCGAAAAAATTATGTCTATGGGTTGCAAGAATTTAATAATAAAGAAAGGTGAACACGGTGCGTTATTATTTAACGGTGATAAAGTTTTTTCAGCTCCGGCTTTGCCGTTAAAAGAGATTGCAGATCCCACCGGTGCCGGTGATACGTTTGCGGGAGGTTTAGCCGGTTATATTGCTAACAGTGACGATATTTCTTTTGAAAATCTTAAAAAAGGGGTGATATACGGAAGTGTTCTTGCATCTTTTAATGTTCAAAAATTTAGTACTATGGGGATTGAAAATTTAAGTAAAGAACAAATTAATGAAAGATTTTATACATTTAAAAAACTCGTTTCTTTTTAATGTTAAATCCTGAGTATTATTCGTTAAAATTTGAAGACGGAAGACTAATATTTTTAGATCAAACCGGTCTTCCGCTCACAGAAGATTATATAGCTACCGATGATTATGAAGTTATAGCAAAAGCTATTGAAGATTTATGTGTTAGAGGTGCGCCTGCTATTGGAATTGCAGCTGCCTATGCAATTGCGCTTGCATTTAAAAACTACAATAAGCTTGATGATAGTTATTTTAATTTAGTTTATTGTAGAATAGAATCAACAAGACCCACAGCTGTAAATTTGTTTTATGCTTTAACAAAAATGAAAGCTGTTTATAAAACCCTCTCGGATTCGTCAAATGTATATGAATCATTATTAGTAATGGCAAAAGAAATTCATGAAGAAGATATAAAAAAATGTAATAGTATTGCCGAATTTGGTTTGCAGATATTTAATAAAAAATCTACTGTTTTAACACACTGTAATACCGGTAAGCTTGCAACAGGAGGGAGCGGCACTGCTTTAAGCGTTATAATTAATGCGTATAAAAAAAATCTGATTGAGTTTGTATATGCAGACGAAACACGACCTTTAATGCAAGGGAGTAGATTGACAGCATTTGAACTAAAAAAAAATGAAATTCCATTTGCAATTAATGTCGATTCTGCCGCAGCATTTTTAATGCAGCAAAATAAAATTGACTTAGCAATTGTAGGGGCAGATAGAATTGCAAAAAACGGTGATACTGCAAATAAAATTGGCTCATATAATATTGCAGTGAATTGTAAATATCACGGAATACCTTTTTATATTGCTGCACCGGTATCTACGATTGATGTTAATTGTAGCTCGGGGGCAAGTATTCCTATTGAAGAAAGAAGTAAATTTGAAATAAGCCGTATTTGTAATATTAAGTTTACAAGAAGTAATTATCCGGTATATAATCCCGCCTTTGACGTAATTCCTTCGGAATTAATTGCCGGAATTATAACAGATATAGGCGTTTTTACATATCCATATAATTTTAATGTCTGAAATTATTAAAACAAAAGCTATCTGTATAAAAAAACTTGATTATGGCGATACAAGTAAAATAGCTACATTATACACTGCCGAATATGGGAAAATTACTGTTATTATTAAATCGGGGCGTAATAAAAATTCAAAAATCGGTGCTATAGTAGATATTTTTAATTTGATTGAAATTGTTTATTATAATAAGCAGGCAAGAGGACTACAACTTTTAACTCAAGCGGATTTAGTCAGTTTTTATCCCGTAATTAAACAAGATATCGGATTATTAAAATATGGTTCTGCCATTCTTGAATTAATTAATGAACTCGTTCATGAAGGCGAGATAAATCCGTTACTATTTAAGGGTCTGATTAAAATATTAAAATTAATTAATGAAAAACAAGATTATCCGCAAGTATTATTTATCAAATTTCTACTCTTTTTTATTAAAGAACTTGGTTATGAAATAGAATTTTCTCAGTGCTCTGCATGCGGCAATATAATTGAAGCAGATTCCGGATTTTTTGATTCCAAGTTTGGTATATTATGTTCAACCTGCTACAGCCAGCCTGATATACCCAATGATATTTCTAAGGAACTTTTTAATTTTTTGCAAAGTCTAAGTAGTGTAAATAATGTAAACATTAATGTAAAAAATCTAGATTTTATTATTTCATATTTACTTAGGTACCTAAAAAGAAACATTCCCGAATTTAAGGGATTATTATCCTTACAGATATATTAAAACGGAGAAATTTTATGAACAAAAAGAGTTTGATAGGAACAATATCATTGTTGTTCGCCGGATTTATATTCGGAGCTGTGTTGGTAAGTGGTTTTGGTTGGGTTAAACCTGGTTATGCCGATGTTAAATTAGGTCTTGACGAACCCCCAATAAAAAATATAGATAAAACAGCTTTAGCTTTTAATAATGCATTCATTGATGTCGCAGAAAAAGTTACTCCATCTATTGTACAAATTGAAGTTGTCAGTAGAAGTAAAGAAACGGAAATACCTGAACAATTTAAATTTTTCTTTCCGTTTCATCCGGATACTCCTCAAGAGCAGATGGGAGGAGGCAGCGGTGTAATTATTTCAGATGACGGATATATATTAACAAATAACCATGTTGTTGAAAATGCAATTAACATAGAAGTACAATTACATGACAAAAGAAAGTTTTCAGCAAAAGTAATCGGCACCGACCCGCTTACAGATTTAGCCGTAATACAGATTGAGACTAACGGTTTAGATGAAGCTTATTTAGGTGATTCAGATAAGTTAAAAGTTGGTCAATGGGTAATGGCTATCGGAAACCCGTTATCATTGTCTTCTACCGTAACTGCAGGAATTGTTAGCGCAGTGGGAAGGAGCTTAAATCTTATTAAAGAAAGTTACGGAGTAGAAAATTTTATTCAAACAGATGCGGCAATTAATCCGGGGAATAGCGGAGGTGCTTTAGTAGATTTATCAGGAGCTGTTATAGGTATTAATACGGCAATTGCAACTAACGGAGTTACCGGAAGCTATATAGGTTACGGTTTTGCAATTCCTATAAATATAGCTAAAGCAGTTGCATCCGATTTGATTTCAAACGGAAAAGTATCAAGGGGATATATTGGTGTAAATATTTCGGAAGTTGATGCTGCAACTGCAAATGCGGTTGGTTTAGATAAACCTAAAGGAATTATGATTCAGGGAATAGTTAAAGACGGTGCTGCTGCAAAAGAAGATATAAAAACAGGTGATATAATATTAAAAGTTAATGATGTTGATGTTAACCAACCGAATGAATTGCAAGCTTATATAGCAAAAAAACGTGCCGGAGATGAAGTAAAATTGACACTATTTAGAGACGGTAAAGAAATTGAACGATATATTACTCTAAAAGCCCCTGATAAGGGAAAATCTGCTGATCCTATTAATATAAAATCAAGAGATAAGAGTGAAGAATCTAAACCCGGTAAAGAGATTACATTAGATGATGTAGGGCTGACTGTTAAAAATCCGACCGATAAAGAGTTAGAAGATTTTGGCGTAGATACCGGAGTTAAAATAACTGACGTAAAGAAATTTAGCAAAGCTTTTAACCAAAATATTTTTAAAAATACGTTAATTCTTGAAGTTGATAGAAAGCCGATAAAAAATGTTAAAGAATTTGAAGAAATGTTAAGCAAGAAAAAAGGAAAATCTGTTTTATTAACAATTGCGTTAGATAAAGAAAATAACAGACTTGTAGGATTAGAGATACCTAATTAATATAAATAATTTGCTTTATTTGTATTTATTCCTCCTCTGTAGTAAAATATAGGGGAGGATTTTTTTTATAGAGCCTTATTTAATATTTTTTAATAAATATTTGGTAGCATTATAAAACAATTGTAAATTTATATTCATAATTTTTAATAAATATACAAAGACTATGATAAGATTTTTAACTGCGGGTGAATCACACGGCAAAGGATTAACAATAATTGTAGAAGGATTTCCTTCAAATCTACCGTTTGATATTGATTTGATTAATCAAGAATTAAAAAGGCGCCAATCTGGTTACGGACGTGGATTAAGAATGAAAATCGAAACAGATAAAATTGAATTATTATCGGGAGTTCGATTCGGAAAAACATTAGGCTCTCCTATTGCAATGTTCATCAAAAACTATGATTGGGAAGCTTGGACCGAAAAGATGAATCAAGAACTTAATCCGGGAAATGTTGAAAAAATTAGTGTTCCGAGACCCGGTCATGCAGATTTAACAGGTACTCAAAAGTATCGGTTTAATGATATAAGAAATTCGATTGAAAGGTCAAGTGCTCGTGAAACAGCTTCGCGAGTAGCAGCAGGAGCTGTTGCAAAATTGTTATTAGATCAGTTTGATATTAAGGTGGGAAGTTTTGTTGAAAGTATCGGAGGTGAATATGCGAATCCGGAACTAATTAATAAGTTGTTTTCAAATGTACTATTTAACGAATATGGAAATGCTGCTGAGTTATCTAAAAAAGCAGATTTAAGCGATGTAAGAGTTCTAAATACTTCTCATGAAAATGCAATTATCGAAAAGATTAAAAAAGCAAAAAAACAAGGAGATACATTAGGAGGCACTTTTTTTGTTATTGCGACGGGAGTTCCTTACGGACTTGGAAGCTACATGCACTACGATAAGAGAATTGATACTGAAATTGCAGCTTCTATAATGTCAATAAATGCGGTTAAAGGTGTTGAAATAGGTGCCGCCTTATTAGCAGCTGAATCATTTGGTTCAGAATCACACGATGAAATTATTTTAAAAGATAATGAATTTTATAGAAAAACTAATAGAGCCGGAGGAATTGAAGGCGGTATAACAACAGGCTTGCCAATTATAGTAAAAGGAATGATGAAGCCGATTGCAACTTTAATGTCTCCAATAAAATCAATTGATTTTAAAACTTTTAGCGAAGTTGAATCAAGAAGAGAACGAAGCGATTTTGTTGCTGTGCCGGCATGTGCCGTAATAGGAGAAGCTATGTTATCTTGGTCTTTAGCAAAATTCTTTCTCGATAAGTTTGGGGGTGATAGTTTAGAAGAAATTTCGGATAATTACTATAATTATTTAAGTAAGACAATAAAAATTATTGAAAGGAATTTTAAGTTTAATGATTAAAATAGAAACTTTTGTGTTTAATCCGTTTTCAGAAAATACTTATATAGTTTTTGATTCTGAAACTAAGGATGGTTTTGTTGTTGATCCGGGTTGTAGTGATAAACGTGAAGAAGAAGAGTTTGACAATTTTATTGTAGGAAATGATATAAAGCTGAAGTATTTATTTAACACTCACGGTCATATAGACCATATATTAGGTAATTTATATGTTAAAAATAAATATTCTCCGGCTTTCTACTTTCCCCAAAAAGAATTGAATTTTTTCCATATAATGGCTAATGAAGCTTATAAATACGGGGTTAATTATAATATGCCGCCGTTACCAGATATGTTTTTTGATGAAAGTATTAAATTAAAGCTTGGAAATTCGTTGATTAATTTTATATCAACTCCCGGCCACTCTCCTGATGAGTACTGTATTTTTCTTCCGAATGAAAAAATTTGTTTTTCGGGGGATGTGTTATTTAAAGAAAGTATCGGTAGGACTGACTTATGGGAAGGGGATTATCATAAATTAATATTTTCAATTACTCAAAAATTATATACTTTACCTAAAGAAACAGTTGTATTTCCGGGACATGGTGACTGTACAACAATTGAATATGAATTAATGAATAATCCTTTCACTAAAAACGGTTGATTAAGACTATTTTTATTTGTAATTTATTTGTAAAATTTAATAAGGAGTTCTTTTGAAGAATAAGAGTGTTAATTATAAACCATTTTTATTAGGTTCTGTTTTAATTTTAGTTTATTTTATCCTTTTTGATTTTATAATTCCTGCGAATAAAATATTTCCAAAGTTAAGTCTAATTTACGAATCCGTTATAGAATTATTTTTACATTATAATTTGTTTACCGGAATAGCAATTACAACTTCGGTAATTTACATATCGTTAAGTATTGTTTTGATGCTTTTCCTCATGTTCAAGAATCTCACTTCTGTTTTATTTAAACTAAAATCATTTGTTAAAATTCCGTTTTTTATTTTTATACTGTTATTTGCTTTTTGGTTCGGAACGGCAATTTGGGGAGAATTTATTTTTGCTTTTTTATTGATAGTTCTGCATTTATCATACAAAAGCAGTTCAAATTTAGATGATGAATCAAATAATTTTATAGAGTTTGCAAAAATTAATAAGTTAAAGACCGGAACTATCGGAAAAATTAATTCTCACTTTATTAATGAAAGATTAATTGTTGAATTAAGGAAAACACATTTTTATCTCTGGACTTTTATTATTATTTATGAGTTTATAAATAAAACAGGTGGGCTTGGATCAGTAATAGAAAATATTTATAACAATTATGATTTAGCCGGATTGTTTGCTTTATCTATAATTATTTATATATTGATATTCATAGGTGATTTTTTATATACATTGATAAAAAAACAAATTAAATGATTGAGCAAAAATATGACTGATAAATTAATTTTAAATGTAAATAATTTAAATATTGCCGAAGAAAATAATAGTACGGTTATTAAAGATTTAACTTTTAAAGTGGAAAAAAACAGTATAACCACAATTTTTGCTCCTCTCGGAAGCGGCAAAACAACTTCGCTAAAAATAATTAATGAAAATAGATATTCTAAAAATATTCAGTTTTTTGGGAAAAGGTCGTTTTATATACCTCAGCATTCAATTATTCCAAATAATTTGACTGTAAAAAATGTGATAAAACTTTATACTGATGAAGTTCACGATAAAAAAGTTAAAACTATACTGAATTTAGTCGGTTTAGAGGGATATGAAAATCATGTACCTAATTTAGAGAGCAAAGGCTTTTTATTCAGAATTGCTTTAGCTGTTGGGTTAATTTTGAATGCAGATATGTTTTTATTAGATGATGTATTCTTAAAAATGAAAAATTTAACAAAAATTGAAATATTTAATTTATTATTGAATCTAAAAAAAAGAATTGACATCACATTTCTAATAGCGTCTTCAAATTATACTGATTCAATACTTGTTTCTGATAAAATTGTATTTGCGAAAGGGAATCCTTTTGAAAAACTTTTTGAAGAGAAAATTGAACTAAAGGACGAAAATGTTCAGTTAAGGTTACAGTCAGAATTATTTCTAAAAATAAAAGACGACTTAAATAAAAAACTATCTGATTACAATCTACGAGATTTTGTGTTATGAAAGAAAAAATAGAAAATTTAATTAAAAAACGAATTGAAGCACAAAAGGGGGGCGGAGACGATAAAATAACACAACAACACGCAAAGGGAAAGTTAACAGCACGAGAACGAATTTTATTACTTGTTGATGAAGGTAGTTTTGAAGAAACTGATATTTTTGTTAAGCATAGAGGTACTGATTTTGGAATAGAAAAACAAAAAATTGCCGGTGACGGTGTAATTACCGGTTTTGCAAAAATCGGCGGAAGACCTGTAGGTATATTTAGTCAGGATTTTACGGTTTTTGGCGGATCGTTATCAGAAACACACGCAAAAAAAATATCAAAGGTCATGGATACCTGTATGAAAGTAGGCATTCCAATAATAGGATTAAATGATTCCGGCGGTGCAAGAATACAGGAAGGAGTTCTTAGTTTAGGAGGTTATGCAGATATCTTTTTAAGAAATACGCTTGCAAGTGGTGTAATTCCGCAAATTTCGGCTATTTTAGGTCCTTGCGCAGGGGGAGCAGTTTATAGTCCTGCTATAACAGATTTTGTGTTTATGGTAAAACATACTTCTCATATGTTTGTAACCGGACCAAATGTTGTAAAGACGGTTACGCACGAAGATGTTAGTTTTGAAGATTTAGGCGGAGCAGAAACTCATGCTACAAAAAGTGGTGTAGCTCATTTTACGTTTGAGAGCGAGTTAGAAGTATTTGAAAATATTAGAAAATTATTTTCATATTTGCCCTTAAATTGGAAAGATATTACACCGGAAAAGAATTTTGATTTTTCACAAAATTTATCTGTTCCTAAATTAGATACAATTTTACCTGATAATCCGGCAAAGCCTTATGATATGCATGATATTATAAGTTTACTTTCGGATAATCAAGAATTTTTAGAAGTACATGCAAATTATGCTCAAAATATTATAACCGGTTTTGCAAGAGTCGGAGGAATGTCAATTGGTATTATAGCAAATCAACCGGCTATTTTGGCGGGAGTGTTGGATATAAACGCATCAAATAAAGGAGCAAGATTTGTTCGTTTTTGTGATGCATTTAACATACCGCTATTAGTATTAGAAGATGTGCCGGGATTTTTACCGGGTACTGAACAAGAATGGAACGGTATAATACGGCATGGTGCAAAACTTTTATTTGCATTTTGTGAAGCAACAGTACCCAAAGTAACTGTTATTGTCAGAAAAGCATACGGAGGTGCTTACGATGTTATGAACTCAAAGCACATAAGGGGTGATTTCAATTTTGCCTGGCCTACCGCGGAAATAGCAGTAATGGGGCCAAAAGGGGCGGTTGAAATTATCTTTAAAAAAGATATTGCAACTTCTGAAAATCCTATTGAAAAAACAAATGCATTGGTAAATGAATATGTAGATAAGTTTGCAAATCCGTTTGTTGCTGCCGAACATGGTTTTATTGATGATGTTATTATTCCGAGTGAAACAAGATTGCGGATTATTAATGCTTTTCAATTATTGAAGACAAAAGTTGATAAAAACCCAAAGAAAAAACATAATAACATACCTTTATAGAATAAATATTAACGCTCGTTAATATTTTGAAGGTAAAAAATTAGCAAATTTTCATTTTTTTTTAATAATAATAATTCAATTTGTTGATTTTTGTGATATATATCAATACTTTGCAATGTTGTTTTTGTTAAATTCGGAGAAAAAAATTAATGCAAAAAACCAGACTGTTAATTTTTGTTATGCTATCTTTAATTATTTCGTCGTGCGGAATATTTAAAACAGCACAACAAACTGAAAATCAACAGGTTACAAAGGAAGGGGCAGAAATTAATAACGAACCGACAGATATTGTTAACGAGCATTTAGAAGAGGCTCGTCAGTATTATGTTGATGCTTTGAAATCAAAAAAATCAGGTGATGCAGTAGAAGCTTTCAGTAATTTTGAAGCTGCTTTATCAATTGTTAATAAATTAAGTTATTTTCCGGATATAGACCAAAACGAAGCATATATTGAGCTGCAGTCTGCTATTGTTGATGACTATAAAGCTTACGTTGATTTATTTGATGAGTTACCGGAAAATATATCTGTTTCGGCATTGGAAGAATGGCTAAGTAAAAAATTGCCGGATTTAGCTGATAATATGTATTTAGAAACTGAGACAAAAGTATCCAGTACTATTGTTGTGGGTGAGTTTCCTTTGCAAATAAACCCTTATGTTGAAAAATATATTGAGTATTTTACAGGCACCGGACGTAAACATATTAATAGATGGTTAGGAAGATCAGGGAAGTTTTTCCCAATGATGGCTAAAATATTTCAGGAAGAAAAAGTTCCGCAACAACTGCTTTACTTAAGCATGATTGAAAGCGGCTTAAATCCGACAGCTCGTTCTTGGGCTAAAGCAGTAGGTTTATGGCAATTTATTCGTGAAACAGGCGAAAGATATGGTTTGGACGTAAATTTTTATTATGACGAACGTATGGATCCAGAAAAAGCAACAAGAGCAGCTGCACAACATTTAAGAGATTTATACTATAGTTTGGGTGATTGGTATTTAGCTTTAGCTGCATATAATTGCGGTGAAGGGAATGTAACCCGTGCTATTAATAGAGCCGGAGCTACCGATTATTGGTCATTAATGCCGTATTTACCCAAAGAAACCCGTAATTATGTTCCTCAATATATTGCTGTTACATTAATTGCAAGTCGTCCGGAAATGTATGGATTTACTGAGCTTGTTTACGAAAATCCGATAGAGTTTAAGACTCATCCGATTAACGAGGCAATAGACTTGGCAGTTTTATCGAAATGTGCAGGATTAAGTGTTGAAAGTTTAAGAGAATTAAATCCTGAGTTAACTCAAAATTGTACTCCTCCCGGAGTACCCGGCGGGTATTTACTTAAAATTCCATCAAAATCATATGATGCTTTTGCAACAAACTTAAAGAATATACCTGATGATTTAAAGCAGAATTTTGTGTTACATGAAGTTAAAAAAGGTGAGACATTAAATTCAATTGCAAATAAATACAACGTAAACAAAAATAGACTTGCAAAGTTAAATAATGTTTCAATTAAAACTAAATTATATCCGGGAATAAACCTAAAAATTCCTATACAGACTATTTCTGAGAGTGATCTTGTAATTAATACCGATAATATGCCCGCAGAAGATGAAATTTTTACATCCTCCGTAAAAGTTGCTCCTTACGAAGTAAAATTGGATAATGTTGATAGCACTGATTATTTTGCAATTTATTCCAAAATGAATGACGGTGATTCTTTAATTATTCCGGAAGGGAAAGAAGTTGTAACATATACTGTTAAAAAAGATGATGCATTAACCGATATTGCCCAATTATTTCAGGTAAGAATTGCCGATTTACGTAATTGGAACAATATTTCTTATACAACCAGTATAAAAGTTGGTCAAACTCTTAATATATATGTACCGGCTGATAAAAAAGAGCATTTTGCAAAATTAGATTCATTAAAAGCGAGTAAGATATCAGAGAATTTAGTTCAAAACGGCAACTGGTTAAGGCATAAGATTAAAAGTGGTGAAACATTAGCAAATATTGCAGATAAATATAACGTTAAAGTTACACAAATTAAAAAATGGAATTCGTTAAGAGGCGATAAATTAATTGTTGGTAATAACTTAAAAATTTTCTTAGGTAACTCGGGTGATGAAGAGGTTAATAGAAATATTAAAATCACTCAAACAACAACTAAATATAAAGTTAAACGCGGTGAAAGCTTAAGCACAATTGCCGATAAATTTGATGTAACTATAGCTCAAATTAGAAGTTGGAATAATTTAAGAAGTAACAAAATAGCAGCCGGTCAAATACTTAACATAAAAAATTCGGATGCTCTTACTTCATTGGGCGATAATAATTCAAAAAAACTGGTTAATGCAAATTCCTACACTATTAAAAAAGGGGATACAATAGAAGAGATAGCCCAAAAAAATAATGTTAGTGTAGAAGATATCAAAAAATGGAATAATTTAACTACCGATAAAATTAATGCCGGAGAAACTCTTTCATTATTACCTAATAATAAAAAGGTAAAAGATAAATCTATCGAAAAAATAACTAATTCTGCATCTTCATATGTTGTAAAAAAAGGAGATTCAATCGGTAAAATTGCAGCTAAATTCAACGTTTCCATAAAAGATATTCAAAATTGGAATAACTTAACCGGCACAAAAATTTCGGTAGGTCAAGAATTAGTTGTATCCGGTAACACTGTTAAAAGTGATAGTTCTAAATCAAAGAATAAAAAGACAACTAAAGTTACTACTAATACGCATACTGTTAAAAGTGGTGAATCATTATGGATTATTGCAAAAAAATATTCTGTTTCCGTAAATGATCTTAAGTCAGTAAATAATTTAAAAAGCGAAAAAGTTTCAATAGGACAAAAAATACAAATACCAAACTAATTAAACAGTAAAAACATTAGCCGTTAGGGGTGCTCTCTCCTATACTACAAGGAGTTTGCTGAGAACATACCCTTTAACCTGATCCGGATAATACCGGCGTAGGAAAACAGAGCAGGAATAAATTTAGTGCCGTTTTCCGTAAACGGCTTTTTTAATTTAAAGGAGTTAAAAATGAAAAAAATTATATTTATTCTTGTTCTTTATTCAAGTATTTTAATGGGTGAGGGGATAAAATTGACCGGAAGAGTAATTAATTCGTCCGATAAATTACCGCTTATTGATGCTAACGTAATTGTAAAGGGGACTGATAACGGAATAAGCACAGATAAAAACGGACTATTTTCATTAAATAATATTGCTGTAAATAATTATTTAATTGTTTCATTCCTTGGATATGAAACAAAAGTTCTAAGCATAGATAGCTTAATTAAATTTAATAACATTACTATTGAATTAGACAAGAAATTGATTAATAGTCAAACTGTTTTAGTTGAAGGAATGTCTATTAATAAAAAAGAACGAATGTTCACTTATTCCGCCTTAGACAAATCAACAATTGCAGAAAAATATACTATACAAGATATTCCGGAAATAATAAGTAATTTACCTTCTACACTTTCTTATTCAGAGGGAGGAAACGGGATTGGGTATAATTATTTGAATATTAGAGGGTTTGATCAAAGGAGAATTTCGGTAGCTATAAACGGAATACCTCAAAACGAACCTGAAGATCATAACGTTTACTGGCTTGATATGCCAGATATACTTGCAAATACCGAACTTATTCAAATTCAAAGGGGAACAGGTTCCGGTATTGCCGGATATCCTTCAATAGGAGGAGCAATTAATATAATTACATCTAATTTTTCTGATAGATCTTTTTTACGCTTTAATATTGGATATGGTAATTATAATACCCGCAAATATTCAATTTCTGCTTCAAGCGGTTTAATTGATAACAAGTACTCTTATTATTTTAGTCTTTCAAATATTTTAAGTTCCGGATATCGAAACAATTCTTGGGTTAACTTTAAGTCATTTTATTTATCAGCAGTTAGATTTGATGATAAATTAACTACACAAATTAACATATACGGCGGATTGGTTAATGACGGTTTGGCTTATACAGGTTTACCAAAATTTGCAATTTCTAATAAAACTTTACGCAAGGCGAATCATAATTATTGGTCGCAATATTTAAATGAATATACTTATGAATCTTTAAGAAAGCCTGAAGAACAAGAGCAATTTTTTCAGCCACATTTTGAGATATTAAACGAATATAAGCTTAATGATAATGTTAAAATTAACTCTGCTATATTCGGAATAATAGGCAACGGATATTTTGATTATGACGGTTCTTGGGCAGATAACTCTTATTTCCGTTTAACACCGGAATTCGGTTATAATGTTGTTCAAAATGTAAGCAATTCAATAATAAGGGCAATGGTTGAAAATAGACAATGGGGTTGGATACCAAGAATAGCAATTAAACACGCAAATGGTGACTTAATAGTAGGGACTGAACTTCGTTTTCATAAATCTATACATTGGGGCAGTATAAATTATGCCGAAAACATTCCTTCGGGGGTAACTTCTAATTACAGATATTATTATTATGAAGGAAAAAAGGACATTTTTAATTTTTTTGTGACGGAAAATTACATACCTTTTGATGACATGACGATTTTAGCCGAATTGCAACTTTCATATAATAAGTATGGAATTAATAATGAACGGTTTGTGCATAATAATTTTAATATAGAGAACTTATTTTTAAATCCTCGTTTAGCTTTTGGTTATAGATTTAATAGAAATTTGAATACATATATAAGTATTTCAAATGTTTCAAGAGAACCGAGATTAAAAAATTATTATGATGCTGCAGAATCGAGCGGAGGCGCAATTCCGCAATTCAAGCAAAACGAAGACGGCTCTTTTAATTTTAATAATCCATTAGTAAAACCGGAAAACATGACTGGTTTTGAAGTAGGAGGAAATTACTCTTCGTCTAATATAAACTTTGATGCAAATTTTTATTATATGCAGTTTAAAAATGAAATTGTTGCTAACGGTCAACTTGATAGATTTGGACAACCTATGACAGGAAATATGGATAAAACTGTTCATTACGGAATTGAATTAGCTGCTACATTTAAAACAAACATAGGTTTTGAATTTATTTCAAATATAAATGTAAATCGTAACGAAATTATTTCCGGAAGTGAGTTTATTGAAGTTGATGGATTGCAGGGTAGTACTCGTTTAAATTTAGCAGGTAATAGATTAGGCGGATTTCCGAATCTAATTGTTAATGCAATTGTAAATTACCGATTTAAAAATTTATTTTTACAATTTAGCGGCAAGTACATAGGAAAATCATTTTCAGATAATTATGAAAATAATATTAAAGAATATTTAGAATTATACCCTTCGTTTTTAGAATATAATGATAATGTTATAGAGCCCTATTTTATATCAAATGCACAAATTAGTTATAAAGCATGTTTTGAACCGATATTAAAAGATATTACTTTTACATTTCAAATAAATAATGTTTTTAATAAATTATATGCATCCTATGCTTATGGAAATGAGTTTTTCCCGGGTGCTGAAAGAAATTTTTATTTAGGATTAAAATTAGAATTTTGAAAAAGCGCGCATTAATAATAGCAAACGGTTATTTACCGAAAATTGGCAAAATAAAAAAATTAAAGAAAATAGGCTTTAATGATATTATTTGTGCAGACGGCGGTGCTAATAATATTTATAAATTGAAATTACTGCCACTATATATAATTGGGGATCTTGATTCCGTGCGATCTGAAGTTCTTAAATATTATGAACTAAAACAATGCAAAATTGTTAAAATTACAAATCAAGATAATACCGATATAGAAAAAGCAATCGATTTTTTAATAGAACTTGGTTATTCTGAACTGGTAATATTTGGAGCAACAGGCGATAGAATTGATCACACTATTGGAAATATCTCAATCCTTATTAAATATAGCGACAAGTTAAAAATTCATTTTGTTCATTATAATTCTATATTATCATGCTATTCAGGCAAAAAGGTCTTTAAAACAGAAGTAGGAGAAATTATTTCTTTTTACGGATTAACAGAAAAAACTACTTTTACTACTGAAGGACTAAAATATAATTTATTGAATGAAAATTTATATATTGGATTTAGAGAAAGTACAAGTAATGTTGCCGAAAAGGACGAAAT
>CALGLM010000020.1 GCA_937930275.1 uncultured Ignavibacteria bacterium | reverse complement strand
TTTTAAAATAAAATATTAGAATATTTTTTAAAATTAAAATTAATTTATTATTCAAATTGTAGATAATTATTACCCAATAGGGAGGAAGCTATGACTAAACAATTTATACTGATTTTACTTATCTATTCCACTTTTTATTGTCAAAACACAAACAAAACGTCAAACGAAAAAAAACAGAATATCGGAACAAATATAGTTTATGTTGAAGGCGGTAAGTTTATGATGGGTATTCCGGGTTCAAAAGCCGGAGGTGTTGTAACAATTCAAGAAATGCGCTATTCCGATTCTAAACCCGAACATGAAGTAAAATTAAAAGACTTTTATATTAGTAAATTTGAAGTTACGGTAAGCGAATTTGCAATGTTTGTTGCGGCAACAGGGTATAAAACATATAATGAAGAAAACGATTGGGGTGAAATATACGATCGTGGACGTGCCAAAAGAGAAAAATATATAAATTGGGAATACGATTACAAAGGTGACAAAATTGAGGATGTAAATAATTGTTATAACCCTGTCGTTCATATAACTTACGAAGATGCTGTTGCATATACAAAATGGGCAGGCGGAAGACTACCGACAGAAGCAGAATGGGAGTATGTTGCAAGAGGCGGAAATAAAAGTAAAAATTTCAAGTTTTCCGGTAGCGATAAATTAACCGATGTCGCACATTTATCAATTATACCCCAGCATGTTGGCTATACCAAAGCTAATGAACTTGGAGTATATGATATGAGCGGTAATGTGTATGAATGGGTGAATGATTATTATGATAATAGATATTATGAAAATAGTCCGATTGATAATCCTAAAGGACCCGCAAAAGGAGATAATCGCGTAATTAGGGGCGGAGACATTGCCACAAAACTTACTACTTTTGATACGGAAAGAACACCTAAAAATGACGGAGATATTTTTAAGAGAAATAATGCATCCTATTTATACTCATCATATTATTTAGGATTTAGAGTGGTTTATGATAATCCTAAGTTAATTAATAAAAAGGTAATACAAGAAAAAGAACTTGATCTTGATAATAAGATGGTTTTTATTCCGGGAAATATGACTTACATGGGTTACTTAATAGGAGAAGATTCGGAAAAACCAAATCAGCAAGTTTATGTGCATGATTTTTATATAGGTAAATATGAAGTAACGGTTGGCGAATATGCAAAATTTGTAAAGAGTACAAACTATATAACCCGTGCAGAAAAAGACAGTTTTAGTTATGTGCTTAACCAAGAAAATAAATGGGTGGAAATGAAAGGGATAAATTGGAGATATGACGAGAGAGGAAATTTACGAGATGAAAACGATAAAAACTATCCGGTTGTACATATAGCTTGGGAAGATGCGGATGCATACGCAAAGTGGGCGGGCGGAAGGTTACCGAATGAAGCAGAATGGGAATATGCTGCGTTAACTTACGGTAAAAGCAAGTTTTCAGGTAGTCCTAACATTGATGAAGTCGGCTGGTACTCAAAAAACAGCAATTACAAAGTGATGGAAATAGGATTATTAAAACCGAACGAAAAAGAAATATATGATATGACGGGGAATGTTTGGGAATGGTGCGATGCCGTTTGGTTTCAGTATTCCGATAAACTAATTTATCCGGAGCAATTACCAAAAGAAGGTGAAAAGAAAATTGTAAAGGGAGGGTCTTTCTACAACCCGGATAATGTTTGTTATAGAACTGTTAGAGGTGCCGATTTTGCTAAAAATAGTTACGGGTTTTACGGTTTTAGAATAGCCAAAGACGTAAAAAAGAAAAGTAACTAAAAATATTTACCGGTAGTCACTATTCTAAAATAGCGGTAATTAAATAAGAGAATATATTATTCCTCAATGTTTTTAAATTGGGGACTGTATTAAAACAATTATTAATGTAAAAAAGAACTCACCCCTAACCCCTCTGCTATTGACTTTTAACATAACAGAGGGAATGAGGGTGAGTTTTTTATACAAATATATCACAACTTGTTCTTCAAATATCCCTTTTGATATAACCCCTAAAGAATATTCCAAAACAAGCATTGCCTGTAAGCCACTATTTAAAAATAGGGGTAATTAATAAACCAATGTCGCCGCCTACAGAGCTTTTTATTGGCATTAATAGTGTTAAAATAATGTAGCTCTTAAGGAGCTATAATAATGTTAAATGTTGAGTGTTAAAGATTGAATAGAAAAATCGCAGCCCATGAATTCATTCATGGGGGCGAGGAAATAAACCCAACCCACGAATTCATTCGTGGGTAATAATAAATAATATATTATTACCCCTTGCTTTAAATTGCCGCTATCTTTAGATAGCGGACTTTAAATAATTTCTTTTAACATTTTCAAATTGTTAATAACAAAATCCGGATTTAAACTTCTTAAATATTCCTCATCTCTATAACCATAGGTAACCGCACAGGTTAACGAGCCTGCATTTTTTCCGCATAGTACATCCATTTCCGTATCGCCAATCATTAAAATATTATTTTTGTTAATATTTAATTTTTCCGAAATGTAAATTATTCCGTCCGGAGCGGGTTTAATTTTTAAGTCGGAATTACGTCCTAAAATTACCGAAAAGTATTTATCAATATTAAAATGTTTAAGTATTAATTCTGCTTGCTCTTGTGATTTTGTAGTTAACAGATTAATAATAATTCCCCTGTTTGATAAAAAATCTAAAGTTTCATATAAATATGGATAAGGTGATGAGTAATTAATATAATCGAAATACAATTTTTTATACACATCAATAAAATATTCAACATCGTTAACTATTATTCCCATTTGATCAAAAATATCTTTAAAGTGTAAGCCTATTTTTGTGTAAAAAATATTCTCATCAACATTATAATTGATATTTAATTTTTCCATTGTTTTAATTGTTGCAATATAAATATTTTGATGAGAACTAAGTAGAGTACCGTCTAAATCGAATATAACTGCTTTTATCTTTTTATTCATGTAGATTCCTTCTTGCGTATTCGCTTAAAATAACTGCACTTGCGGTGCTAACGTTTAACGATTCGGCGTTCCCGAATTTCGGAATATTAATTACTCCGTCAACATTATTTAACAAATCTTGGTTCGGACCGTTTGCTTCGTTACTAAATATAATTATCCCTTTATGCGGAAAGTTAAAACTATAAATATTTTCTCCATTTAAATCAGTCGCATAACTTAAGTAGCCATTGTTTTTATATTTTGCAATAATATTAATTAAATTTACATCATCAATAAAGTTAATTCTAAATAACGAGCCCATACTGGCGCGTATTGTTTTGGGATTAAAAACTTCGGCGCAACCTTCGCTTAAAAAAACTGATTTAACTCCGAACCAATCGCAACTACGTAAAATAGTGCCTACGTTCCCCGGATCGTTAATGTTATCTAATGCAATAATTAATCTATCGATACTATTTAAGCGAGTATCTTCACGTTTGTTAAAAATTGCAAATACGCCTTGCGGTGTTTCGGTATCACTTAGTCTTTTAACTTCGTCCGGTTCAATTTTTTCAATAATCGACCGTTGTTTTACAAATTCAATAAATTCTTTATTATTACGGTAAAATTCTTCGGTTATAATAACAATTTCGCATTCATAATTGCTTTTTAATCCTTCGTAAACAAGCTTTTTACCTTCAACAATAAACTTGTTTTCCGATTTGCGAAATTTTTTGTGTAATAATGATGAATAGTATTTTAATAATCTGTTTGATAGCATAAAAATATTTTATTGTTGTTACAAAAATAACACTTTTAATTATAATAAAATCGATTTTATAAAAAGACAAAAAGTCTAATTATATAATACTTGACAGTCTTTTTTATTTGTGTTAAATTTACTTAGTTAATAAAGTAAATAATGGTCCTTTTTGCGGCTAAAAAGTAGCAAAACGGATTTAAAATAAAGTTTAGAAACAAAGTCCTTAGATAGAGGAATAATCTAATATCAAGGGACGGAGTAAAAAGTTTGGATAATCTCCGTCCTTTGCAATTTAAAAGACGGAGATTTTTTTATGGAAACAAAATACCAAACTCTTACCATATCAATTTACGATAGAGACCTTTCATACAAATCCGTAAGCGAACTTTTACATAGTTTTGCCGATAAGATAGTTTTGCGAACCGGATATCCTATACCAGATAAAAATGCGGCTATAATTTTTTTAATACTACAAATGACTAATGACGAACTTGGTGCTTTAAGCGGTAAACTTGGTTTAATTAAATCGGTTAAGGTTAAAGCTACAACTTTAAATTTATAAATATAATTGAGGAATAAAATGAAAATCGTTTTAAAAATGTTCTTACTTTTTATACTAAGCGTTATTACGATTAACGCACAAAACGGTGTAATTAAAGGAAAATTAATTAACGCCGAATTGCAAACCGGAATGGCAAATGTTAATATTTCGGTTTCCGTAAATAAACTTTCAACAGTTAGTAATAACAAAGGTGATTTTACTATTAATAGTGTAGAACCGGGTACTTATATATTAACTTTTACAAGTGTAGGTTTTAAATCTGTTACTAAAGAAGTTGCTGTTTCGGGAAATATTGTGGATTTGGGGAAAATTGAATTGTTCTCTATTCCCGTAAATTTGGGTGAAATTACCGTAAGTAGTACTAAATTTGATAAACAACTAAAAGATGTTTCTATTCCTATGGTGGTTTTATCAAATGAAGACTTTAAGACTAAAAATGCAACTACTTTAGTTGAATTACTTAAAAACGAACCCGGTTTAAACTTGGGAAGAGACGGTATTTGGGGTACTCGATTAAATATTCGAGGATTTAGCAAAGAAGCGGTTGTAACTTTAATTGACGGTAATAGAGTGGAAACAGCCAATAATATTGCAGCTTCGTTATCGTTAATAGATCCTTCGGCTATTGAAAGGGTGGAAGTAATTAAAGGCTCGGCTTCATCGTTATACGGTACCGGTGCTGTGGGAGGAGTAATTAATATTATTACAAATAAAAATTTGTTTTTTGGTGATTTTAATTACGGCGGCAGCTATAATAGCGGTTATAATAGTGTAAACAAAAGCATATCTAACAGTTTATCTCTTAATTTAGGGGATAACAATTGGTTCGCAAAAGTTTCGGGTACGTACAGAAACGCAAAAGATACAAAAACACCTTTAGGGACTTTAAAGGATAGTAGATTTAAAGATAATTCCGTTTTTGCAACTATTGGTTATAAACCATTCGAAAATCACGAATTTATATTAGATTATCAGTTATTTAATGCAAAAGATGTTGGCATTCCTGGGGGCGCTTCGTTACCGCTTACAGCAAGCGCGAGATATCCCGATGAAAAACGTGAATTGTACAGCTTTGATTATAAAGCTTATAATTTATTTTCAAATTTGGCTACTTTGGAATTTAAAACATTTTATCAATTTATTGCACGTAATGTAGAAGTTATTCCTAATTCAACTACAATTATGAATCCTCGTGCCGATCATTATACAACGGGTGCATTGTTACAAACAAATTGGATTTTCGGTGCTAATCGTTTAGTAGTAGGAATTGATGCATGGCAAAGAAGATATCAAGGAAGCAGAGAAAGATATTTATCTAATGTAAAACGAACTATTTACGATAAACCGATTCCGGATGCCAAATATAGAAGTATAGGTCTATTTGCACAAGACGATTTTAATGCTTTAAGTGATGATTTAACGCTAACATTAGGCGGAAGAATTGACCAAATTAACGTGAAAAACGATGCTGCAAGTAATCCAATTTATATGATTAACAACGGAGTTATTAATTACAATCCTCCGAAAACTCCGGGAGCTTCATTTTTAGCAGGAGATAAATCGGATATATCATGGAGTGCAAACTTTGCCGCAATATATAAATTAACGCATAATACCGACTTTACAATAAATTTAGCACGTTCATTCCGTTCGCCGGCATTAGAAGAAAGATTTCAATACATAGATTTAGGCGGAATTATTTATCTCGGTAATCCTGATTTGGAACCCGAAAACGGATACTATATTGATTTTGGTACACGTTTTTGGTTTACTAATTTTACATTTAAAGTAAATTTATTTGCAAACTTTATAAATAATTATATAGTTGATAATCCTGTAGTAACAGATAGTTTATACGTAAAGAATAATGTAAGCAAAGCAAGAATATACGGCTTTGATTTAAGTTTTGAATACGAACTTATGAAGTCGTTTGTGTTATACGGAAATGCTTCGTATAGTCGGGGTAAAGATACCGAATTGGATTTAGATTTACCGGAAATTCCTCCGTTAAACGGAAAGCTTGGATTAAGAACCACATATTTTAATTACTTTACTACCGATTTTACGGTTAATATTTTTGACGATCAAACAGACGGAAAAATTAATCAAGATCCTACAAAATGGCAGGTACATACCCCCGGTTACGTAACTTATGATTTATATTTAAATTCAATACCTATTAATTTAGTATCGACAAATATTACAATTTCGGCAGGGATTGAAAATATTACCGATAGAGCATACAGAAACAGTTTGTCGACAAATAGAGGAATAATAAAGCTTGAACCCGGTCGTAATTATTTTGCAAAAATAAGTTTGAACTGGTAATTAAATAAAACTGTTTTTATATTAGTTTCTGCCTCCGTATATTTAGCGGGGGCTTTATTTTATATTATACTTTTTTTTTGAGATACTTATGGAATGGTTTTTTATTGCTTTTGCTTCGGCGTTAATTTCTGCGGCAAGTACAATTTGCGAAAAAAAAATATTGTTCAAGATGAATGCTTTTTCGTTTTCGGTACTTAATTCGGTTTTTAACTTATTATTAACAATCCCCTTTGTGTTTTTTGCGGATTTTTCTAATATTTCGGAAAAAGGATTATATATTTTATTTTTTAAGACTTTGTTAAATTCGGCCGCATTTTATTTTGTTATGTTATCAATAAAAAATTTGGAATTAAGCAAAGCACTTCCTTTGTTGGTTTTAACTCCGGGTTTAGTTGCTTTTTCGGCATTTTTATTATTAAACGAACCGTTAAGCGTAAACCAATTAGCCGGTATGGGAATGCTTTTATTGGGCACATATATTTTGGAAATGCAAGCAAAAGAAGATTTTTTAGAACCGTTTAAAGTGTTTATAAAATCAAAAAATTATAGATATATTATAACCGCTCTTTTATTATTTACCGTAACAACGCTGTTAGATAAATACATCTTAAAAGATTTAGTAAAAAATCCTAAAACATTTTTGGTTTTTCAGCAGCTATTTACTGCCGTAATATTTTTTACGGCAGCTTTTTTTATTAAAGGGGGTCCGATTAAAATATTTAAGGAAACAAAAAATGATTGGTGGAAATGGATTATTTTAGTTGCAGTGCTTACAATCGGGTATCGATACTCACAAATTGAAGCAATAAAATATGCTCCTGCAGTTGCATTAGTGCTTGCAGTAAAAAGAATATCGGTGTTTTTTGCTTCAATTATCGGCGGTAAAATATTTAATGAAAAACGTCTTATGCAAAAAGCTGTTGCGACAGCAATATTAATAGCCGGAACGTTTTTTATCGTTCGATAAATTAATCGTAATAGCTTTTGTTTTTAACTTCCAAAACTAATGTTCCTGCTAAAATATCGTGAAGTGCCTGCTTTTTTTCGGTAAATGCAGCCATAATAAAGCCGATGTTAAGTATTAAACCGGAAAGAATTTTCCCAAAATATCTACCTGATGCACGACCGAACGAAAGCCTTACGCCATTCATATCCGTAACAATTAAACCTAAAGCCATTTTTCCTAATGTCGCTTTTTTAGGTGAAGATTCCATTAAAGCAGAGTATAACCAGCTAATTAAAATAGAACCGATTATAGCAACAAGAACAAAAAGTAAGATAGCCGAAACTAATGCTATTTCGCCCGATTCGCTTAAGTTTTGAGTGTAACTAACGCTATTATATTGAAAGTTTCCGTTGTTGTCAAATTCTTGAAAAAACGAAACTCCAAAAATTAAAAACATCGGGATAAAAATTATTCCCATTATAATGTTAATTATAATGCTGTCTATCACGTACGCCAAAAATCGTTTCCAAAACCCGGCATAGGTATAAAGTTTTTCTCCCATTTTAGCCTCTAACAATTTGTTATTTGTATTTTAGACGTTGAATATATAAATAAGTTTTAAGATACAAAAAAAGCTTTTATTTAACAATAGGTAATTCAAATCCAAATGTCGAACCTTTTCCGGTTTTGCTTTTAACCCAAACACGACCGCCGTGTTCTTCAATAATCTTTTTTACTATCCATAAACCTAAGCCACTACTTGTTTCGTTTCCTGTCGGTTTGGGAGTAAGTTTGCCTCCTTTTTGGAATGCTTTTTTAATGTCATCTTCCGATAAGCCCACACCTGTATCGGTAACCTCTACAGTAATTTTTTCTTTTGTAAAAAACGTGTTTATTACAACCGTTGAATTTGCCGGCGAGTATTTTAAAGCATTATTTACCAAATTATCCATTACTTCTTCAATTTTAGCCGGATCTAATTTTGTTTCGGGTAAATCAATTGATGATTTATTTAATAAGTTAATCTGTTTTTTTAAGGCATAACCTTTATTTTGCGTACAAACAGAATCAATTATTTTTTTTAGTGAACCAAGTTCAAGATTTATTAAAGGCTCCGGTTTGGTCTGTGCAATAACAGAAGTCATTTCATGCGCAAGCTCAACAATTTGCTCGCTGCTTCTAATCATAGATTCCATTATCTCACTTTGTTCTACTGCATTTAAATCGTAGGAAGTAATTAATTCCAGATAGCTTTTAATTGCTGAAGCAGGGTTCTTTATATCGTGAATAGCAATTGCAAAAAGTTCTTCTTTTTGAGCTTGAAGTTCTTCAAGTTGTTGTTTGCTTTCTACAAGTTTTTCTTTCTTTTCCAACAACTTTAAATTTGCATGTTCAAGTTCGGTAATTCTATCTTTTAATTCTCTAATTTGTGAACGCTGAAAACTGTTTTCGTCTTCAAGCTCTTTGTATTTAATTTTTAGCTTTTCATATGCACGTAAAACTTCCGCACCGTTATTGCCGGTTGGTTTAATATGGTTATCCGTTATTGCCGTTTTGTCATTTTGTGTTGCGGTACTTTTTTTACCTATTAACATTACGATAATAATTATTGCCAATAAAAATATTACCCCGTACAATATATAATTTAAAGGGAATTCGCCGGCGCTTTTTTCCGGTTTTACGGTTTCTTCTTTAATAACCGTAAATTCCAAATTTTTAGGCATTACTTCTTTTCCCGCAATAACACCTTGAATGCGTAATAAAGAAAAGCCGACCGGTAGCTGTTTTAATTCTACAGTTTTATCACTAATATTTGCTATGCTAACAGGAGCCCCGTTTAAGGTTATTTTATAAGATAGGGGTATAATGTTTTCGTTGGTCCCTTTAACGTCAAATTTTATTTTTAATACATCATCTTGTTTAATTGTACTATTTTTTAGACCTTCGGGGTCAATACTATTTCCGTTTTTAGAAATTTCGGTAATTATTGTTTCATATACTTCGGTTTGACCGGAAATAACACCTAAGCTAATGATAAGGAAAAATAAAATCTTATAAAACCGTAATATCATTTTTTTTACCGCCGTTTTTTAATTCAAGTTTTTTTAGTCTTCGTTCTCTGTAAAGTTGGCCTATTTCGGCACCAAGCACAAATAATATTGACGAATAATATATCCAAAAAGCTACAACTATTACAAGCGTATAAGTACCGTAAATTTTACCGTAATCCGCAAAATTATATAAATAATATCCGAATAATCGGCGTGCCATATCCCACAAAAAAGTAGCCCAAAATGCTGAAATTGCGGCTACCGATTTCCCTACTCGTGTATAAGGGATTACGTAATAAAACAAATAGAATAGTGAAAAAATTAAAACGAGTGACGTAATAGAAAAAACTGTATCCAATAACGAACCCAACCGTAAAAAATCCAATACCGGAATTTTATCTGCCAAATCAATAAAAAAGCGTAATACCGGCAAAACAAAAGTTAATAAAAATATAAAAATAATTAACAAAAAAACCATTCCTATATCTCTTAGTTTTGCAATTAATACACTTCGGTCTTTTTCAAATCCGTAAATACTGTTTAGCACGGTTCGCATTGCACTAAACAATCCGCTTGCGGCAAAAAATAAACCTATAGCACCTATGTATGCAGCCGTTGTTTTAAATTGAACAACTTCGGCAACTCTGTTTAATATTATTTTTTTTGCATAATCTGAATACTCTTTATAAGGTACTGCCGCATCAATAAGATGTGTAATTTGTTCCCTAACACTTGCGCTATCTAAAATATTTCCTAAGATAGCAAATAAAATTAAGATAAAAGGGATAATACACAAAAAAATTGAAAACGCTAATCCGCCTCCCCATAAAAACCAGTCATGGGTATCTATACGATGATATAAACCGCCAAAATAATGCTTAAAAAACTCTAAAAACTTTTTAAAGTTTACGGCTTTTACATATTTAACTATAAACTTAAAAAATTTATATTTTGTCATTCATGTACTTGGTTATAGTATTATAATATAAATCCGAAAGTTCGGATAGTTCAAAGCAATATTCGTTTACCTTAAATTTATCGGCTCTTGTAGTGCCTATTAAGTAAAATATTTGTTTGTTTATCTTTAAAAGTTCTTCAAATTCTTCTTTTTTATTTTTGCTAACCGTTACAATTACTCTTGATTGTGATTCGGAAAATAGTGTAAAGTCTTCTCTTGTCTTTATAAGGATACTTATTTCGGCTCCTACAGGTTTTTCTCGGTTAATTATACAGCACTCTGCAGCAGCAACCAT
>CALGLM010000019.1 GCA_937930275.1 uncultured Ignavibacteria bacterium | reverse complement strand
AACGAGCGTTTTAAATTTACGTTTCCTTCAACCAATTCATTCGACAAAAAGTCAAAATAAGTAAACGGAGCAAGTTCTCTAAATTCAGGGCGTGCCAATGTACGAGAAAACGCCGCACGCAAATTCATACTTTCGGTAAGAATATAAGTCATATTAATTGTGGGTAATAAATCGTTATATTCAGAATTTACTTTAATCGGTTCACCTTTTAAGTTTTTTGATTCTAAATGCTGTAGCGAATATTCGTATCTTAACCCGGCAACAATTTTAAGTGTTTCAAATAATTTAAAATCTGTCATTAAATATGAACCTACAACATTTTGATATGACGTATAACTATCTGAAGGTTTTGTAATTTCCGTAATTTCTATAAAATTATTCCCAAAGTTTTCGGGCACAAATATTTCTTCAATCGGTCTTATTAAAATTTGCTGTTCTTTACTAAAATTTCCGCCCGGAATATTTTTAAATCCAAAAGTGCGTGCGCTAAAAGTTCTATCTTTTTTATCATAAAGCACACCGAATTTAACGCTTGGCAAACTTGGATTTTCAAATGGTTTCAATAAAAAATCTACTCCTGCTCCTTTGTTTTTATCTGTTAAATCACCAAAAAAACGTGTTGCTAACGACTGATCTAATAAAAACATCATGTCTGCTTCAGTGTCTTCTAAATCTCTAACATAAACAAATCTTCTTGCATCCGGCTCGTTACGTTTTGATTCTGCCACGTTTAAATTCCAGTTAACATGAAGTCCGTTCATTAAGTTAATGAAATGCTCGCCTATTAACTGTGTTGAGTATAATGACCGCGATACATATCTTAATGAAGTTACATTTCTATAATCCGGATTGTAGTAATAGACACCTTCATAATTTATTGTTTCGTCATCCGCATTTTGGTTATATATATTTTTTAAGCTTATTTTGTTTGATTTATCAAGTTTTAAGCTTAAGTTTAATAATGCGCCCAACATAACGGATTGTGTTGCCGTTGTACCTTTATATGTATATCTGGGACCTTCAAAAGTATAATTATTTCTTTCAATATTATTAGATTTTACGGAGTTACTATAGTTTAATGATGCTATATAACCAAAAACGGTTTCGCCAAATAAAAACTTGTCCCCTACATTTAACTTATATGAGTTATTTAAAGGAGCTTTCTCTTTTTTGGTATTCCAATTATTCGCAAATGATTTACCAATATTTTTTAATTCGTCAACGCTGTAATTTCCTCTTAAAACAGTAGTGCTTGATATAGTATTCGGCAAAGAACGAGTACCGTCATCCCAACCTAAATAATCTGTTTTACCACCGTTGTATGTATTAAAATTTTTAAATGATGAACGATTGTTATAAGAACTTGATACACTAAAATCCAACATAAAAGCCGAAGGAAATTCAATTGTATTAATTTCAACCAATCCCCCGCTAAAATCCGCAGGTTTATCCGCAGTAAATGTTTTGCTTGTTAAAACATTTTCAATTAAACTTGCGGGAAATAAATCATACGAAAAACTTTTCTTTTCCGGATCTGTACTCGGCAAGTTTGCACCGTTTAACATAGTATTATTATATCTATCGCCTATACCTCTTACAAATGCATATTTACCGTCACTTACCGTTACGCCTGTCATTCGAGAAAGAATATCAGCACCGTCACTACTGTTGTTTTTGCTTATTAACTCAGAACTTAATCCGTCAACAATATTAAGCGAGTTTTTTTGTATTTGAAGTAACGCTCCTTCGGTTGATTTTATCATGTCGGCAGAAACAATTACTTCTCCCAACTGGGTTGAGGTTGGTTTTAACGAAATACTAATTTTAGTATCTTTTCCGGATTCGACTTTAACTTTTTCTACTGTAACGTTATTATAAGAGATATAAGAAATTTTCAAATCGTATAAACCCGGATTTAATCCTTTTATTGAATAGTATCCGTCCAAATCTGTTGAAGCTCCTATATTAGTACCGGCAATTAAAATATTAGCTCCAATCAAAATATCATTGTTGGATTCATCTTTAATAACACCGCTAATAGAACCTTTTTGCTGTGCAAAAATTGTGGTAGATAAAAAGATAATTGATAATACAACAAACACAATTTTTAATGAACTGCTTTGCTTTATCTTTTCTTTTCTACCTTTAACAACTAAATTTTGTAAGTTTTTCATAATATTTGGCTCTCCTTCCAAATTTTTTTTATTGACATGCTAAACTTAGTAAACCAATATTAACACATTATTAAGCATGTATTAACAAATAGTTATCGATTTGTTAAATAATTGTTAACATACTTGAACCCAAATGGATAATATTTTTGAACCAGGATTTGCAGGATGAATAAAGGATTTTCAGGATAAAAGAAGGATTTACAAGATAAAACCATTACAAGTTTGTTGTTATCCTGTTAATCGACATAAAATCCTGCTCATCCTGGTTCTAAATCATGCCCTTTAACACTCTATTAAACTTTTTAATCCTATTTTACGTTATGACTAAAAACATTAAACGGAGTTTACAATGGAATTAAAAGAAGTTTTAGAAAAACGTACATCAATTAGGAAATTTAAAGACGATGAAGTACCGGTTGAAATTTTACGTAAAATTGCAAAAGCAGGCGGAATGGCACCAAGTATTAATAATAGTCAACCTTGGAAATTTATTGCAATAACCAACAAGCAGCTTCTTAGTAATATGGCAGTTGCCGTTAGAAACAAGTTAAAAGAGCTTTTTGGTAACAAAGCAGATTTTGAAACCGAATTAGTAAGAAGAAAAGTAGATTGGTTTTCTACTTTTTTTGCCGATGTTCCGTCAGTAATTGCAGTTATCGGTGAGCCATATAAAGCTGAAGCCGATGAGGTATTAACCGATATTTTAACTCACGAACAACTAAACGAGCTACGCAACCACCCCAATTTACAAACTATAGGAGCTTCTGTTGAAAACATGCTTTTAACGGCTGTTGATTTGG
>CALGLM010000018.1 GCA_937930275.1 uncultured Ignavibacteria bacterium | reverse complement strand
GGGCTATCATTTATTTTAATGAAGAGTTAACTTCCTTAATTCAAGTTGAAAGACTAATAAAAGCAAAAACTATAAAGGTAAGAGTACCTAAAGGATTTGATATTAGAGAAATAAACTTTAAAGTTGAAGAAGCTAAATTAATTCCGGGTAAAATTGATGTAAAAGAGTACCGTAAACGATTGTTTAAGTCGTATAATAAAATGTTTAATAAGTATAAAACATATAAACCCGAACAGCTTAAAGTGTTTGTTTTTAAAATGCCGGAAGCCGGAGCCGCAAATGCAAAACGCAGCCTAAGCTTTTTGATGAGTCACTTATCTAACAACGAAGGAATTGTAAGGTTTGCGACTGCCTATACGGATGCTATTTATGCTTATGTTTATTTTAATCCTGAAAAAACCACACCGGAAAAAGTAAAAGAAGAATTAATGAGCAAAAAAATTACAGTTACTTATACTAACGGCAATAAAGAGACTGTTGAAAATCCCTTTGAATTAGACCCGGTAGGTGAAGTAAAAACAGCAGTAGAAGTTAATTTACCCGATATAATGAATTGATATTTTAATAATTATTCTTAAAACTATTCCCCTCTCTATTTTTTTTTGAGAGGGGATTTTTTTGCCGTTAAACTATTTTATAGTATAAGTTTCAATTAAATCTTTGTGCTCGGGAAAAGATTTAATTAATTCATCTCTGCTCGCCAGCTCAAAATCGTTAAAGCTAAAACCCGGAAATACGGTGCAACCTATAAGTGAAAAATCATAATCGATGCCGGGTGCTGCGGCAAACCAAGTATCTTTTAGGACAGTAAACTGAAGTACTTCGTTATTTGAAATATTATTCCCCAGTTTAACTGTTTGCAAATATGATTCGGGTTTTAATAAGTATATATATATTGGCGATCCTACATAAAAATGCCAAATCTCGTCAGATTTTAATTTGTGAAATGAAGAAAAACACCCTTTGGGCAAAAGATAATAAATGGAAGTACCAAAATTCCTGTCCCCATCATATCTTTCGGGTAATGAATTTTTATTAACAGTTTCGTCGCTTCTATACACTTCTTTGTAAAACCCTCCTTCCGGATGAGGAATTAAATTTAATTTCATTACATAATCAATATAAGATTCCATAACGCTCCTTTATTTGGTTGTTAATTTGGCTGTAAATATTATAAATATAATCGTTAAAACAAACGAAAATTATTTTGGCAAAATTCGTGTCATTTTCTAAATATTTATATACCGTAGTTATGGCAATTTCTGTTGCAAAATTAATAGGATAACCGTATATACCGGTACTTATTGCCGGAAAAGCAATTGATTTGATATTGTTGTTTTTTGCAATTTCTAAAACATTACCGTAAGCCGATTGAAGGTAGTATTCTTCGTTGTTATTACCGCCTTTCCAGATCGGTCCTACAGCATGGATTACAAATTTTGCCGGTAAATTGTAACCTTTTGTAATTTTTGCTTCACCGGTTTTGCACCCGTTTAATAAACGGCATTCTTCTAAAAGTTGTTTACCTGCTGCTTTGTGAATTGCTCCGTCAACTCCGCCTCCCCCTAAAAGACTATTATTGGCAGCATTAACAATGGCATCCACTTTAATTTTTGTTATATCGCCTATTAATATTTCGATTTCTGCATTCATAACGGTAATTTATATTTAATAATTTAAGTAAAGTTAAATAAAAATATACAAAAATATTTTTTTTTATTATATTTAATAATTGAATCAAATAATCTTAAAATTGGTAAGATAAATGATAATTATACAGCTTATCTATAATTTATCTGTATTGGCTGCATTAAGTATTTTTTCGGGGTTTATTGATAAAAGGTTTAGACGCAACACACTTTTCGGACAATTATTGCAAGGTGGTTTATTTGCGTTTGCTGTTATTATAGGGATGAAATATCCGTTTATTTTTGGGGACGGTATTATTTTTGACGGACGTTCTATAGTAATTAGCTTGTGTGCTTTGTTTTTTGGACCTATATCGGGAGGAATAACTTCAATAGCGGCAATTTTATTCCGTCTTTATTTAGGCGGCGGCGGTTGGATTATGGGGGTTAGCGTAATAATTGAGTCGTTTATTTTTGGGTATTTGTTTTACTATTTAAGATCTAAAAGCGAAGATAAAAATGTAAGTGTTGTTAGATTATACGGTATGGGTTTTATAGTACATTTAGTTATGGTAGCTTTAATGGTGTTACTGCCTGCAAAAAACTTTGCAGATGCATTTGTTCTTGTAGGTCCCACCGTAATAATTGCGTATCCTATATTAACGGTACTAATAGGCAAGGTTTTATTTGACCAGGAAGAAAACGAAAAATTTGCAAACCAAATTATTGCCAGCGAAGAAAAATACAGAACAACGTTTTATAGTATAGGAGATGCCGTAATAACAACTGATATTCAGGGAAGAATTACGGATATGAATTTAATTGCGCAAGAATTGACAGGTTACGGACTTGATGAGGTAAAAGGAGAATTAATAGAAAAAATCTTTCTTTTATTAAATCAAAAAACTAATCAGAAAATTGAAAATCCGATTCGCAAAATTTTTAATACGGGTAAAGTTGTTGGGCTTGAAAACCATACCGTGCTTGTATCTAAAAAAGGGAAAAAAATTGCAATTGCCGATAGTGGTGCTCCTATTATAGATAAAAACGGAAAAATAACCGGAGCGGTTATTGTTTTTAGAGACCAAACAGATGAATACAACGCTAAATTGGCTTTAGAAAAAAGTGAGGAGAAATTTAAAAATTTAGTAACTAACTCGCCGATGGGTATATTAACTTATAGTTTAGATAATGATAACGAACTTGTTTTTAAAGGCGGTAATATTGCGGCTAACGAAATATTGGGTATTAATTGTTCGGAATTTGAAGGATATAAATTTGGAGATATTTTTCCAAATTTAAAAAATACTGAAATTGAAAAAGCTTTTGTAAATATAGCAAAAAACGGCGGGGTATATTTTAGCGAAGATTTTAATTATGAAGATAATAGAATAAAAAATGTATATGAATTTAAGGCTTTTCAAGTTTCGTTGAATAATATGGCTGTTTTCTTTTCGGATGTTTCGGAAAGAGCAAAATATCAGCAGGCATTAAAAGAAAGTGAAGAAAAGCATCGCATATTACTTGATGAATCTACCGATCCGATGTTTTCATTTTCACCGGGAGGGTATTATATTTACGTTAATAAGGCATTTGCGGAAGGTGTAGGTAAAAAGGTGGAAGATATTATCGGTAAAAGCATTTGGGACGTTTTTCCGCACGATGAAGCTAAAAAAAGAATTACTGCCTTAAATTATGTTTTTGAAACCGGTGAAGAAAAGGTGATTGAGGTTAGAGTTCCCAATCCTAATGAAGATAGATTTTATATTACCACTATCACACCGGTTAAAGATACAAATAATCAAGTATCATTGGTAATTTGTTCATCCAAAGATATTTCAGAAAGAAAAAAAATGGAAGATGCTTTAAGCGAAAACGAAGCACAAATAAAAGCTTTTATGAACTATGTGCCGGCGTTAATTATGATTAAGGATAATGACTTTAGACCTGTTTTTAGTAATGATACGCTAAAAAAAGTATTTCCGTTTGAAAAATGGCAAAATAAAACTCCGCACGAAACCTATTCGGGTGATTTGGCCGATTATGTGTATAGAACAGATAAGGAGGCAATGGAAAACGGAAGCATTCAATACGAGGACTCGTGGGAAGATAGGTACGGAAGAGTTAGAAACTTTTTAACTCAAAAATTTAGAATTGATTTTCCTAATAAAAAACCGATGCTCGGCGCAATTATTACAGATATTACGGAAAGAAAACGAAACGAAGAAATTCTAAATATTCAATATAATATAGCTTATGCGATGGCTACCGTTAAAAGTTTTGAAGAGGTTATTGATGTTGTTAGAATTGAACTGGGACGACTTGTTGATACTAAAAACTTTTATGTTGCCTTATATGATGAAAAAACCGGGATGTTGCATGCGGTAAACGAACGAGACGAAAAAGACAATTTACCAAGCTGGCCGGCAGAAAAATCTTTAACCGGGTACGTAATAAAAAATAATAAAACTATGCTTATTGATAATAAAGAATTTAACAGATTACTTGAAATAGGCGAAGTTGATATTGTTGGAGAACCTTCGGAAATTTGGCTTGGAGTGCCAATTAGAATAAACGAAAAGCCGATAGGTGCAATATGTGTTCAAAGTTACGAAAGAGAAGATATTTACGACGAAAGAGGTGCCGCAGTTTTGGAAATGATAGCAAACCAATTAAGCGCGTACCTTGAAAGGCAAACGGCAATTGATAAATTAAAAGAAAGCGAAGATAAATTCCGTAGTTTTGCCGAACTTGCTCCTTTTGCAATTATGATTTATCAGGGCGATTATTGGGTTTATACAAACCCTGCCGGTGAAAGGATTACGGGATACACAGCCGAAGAATTATATAAGCTTAGATATTGGGAGTTTGTGGGAGAACAGTTTATAGAATTAATAAAAACAAGAGGTCAGCAGCGTCAGGCACGCGAAATTTTAGAAACATCATATGAATTTAGTATAATTGCTAAAGACGGTACTGAAAAGTGGGTTTTCTTAACAGGCAGACCGATAACATATTTGGGTAAACCGGCAGGGTTTATTTCGGTAGTAGATATTACCGAAAGGAAAAATATGGAACAGGAGCTTTTAGACGCTAAATTAAAAGCTGAAGAAATGAACAGAGTTAAATCATATTTCTTTGCAAACATGAGTCATGAACTTCGCACCCCGTTTATGCCGATTATGGGATATGCCGAGCTTTTGGCAAGTACTTTGACCGATCCTGATGAAAAAGAGATGGCTGAAGCTATTTTATTTTCTTCCAGAAGATTAACCGAAACCCTTAAAAATGTATTAGACTTAACAAGGCTTGAATTTGATAAGATAGAAATTGTTAAAACAGAAGTAAACGTTGTTTTGTTGGTAAACGAAATATTCTATTTATTTAGAGAAACTGCTAAAAAGAAGATGATTGAACTAAAAACCACTTTCTATGAAGAGAATATTACTTGCTATACGGAAGAGCAGTTTGTTCGTGAAATATTAACTAATTTTGTAAGTAACGCCATTAAATTTACTTCGGAAGGATATGTTGAAATTAAAGCCGAAAGGGTAAAAGACGAAAAAGAAGATTATGTTTTGCTTAGCGTAAATGATACGGGAATTGGTATTCCTAAAGATAAACAAGCGGTTATATGGGATGAATTTAGACAAGTAAGCGAAGGAACAACCCGTAATTTTCAAGGTTCGGGCTTAGGATTGGCAATTGTAAAACGCTATGCAGAAATGATAGGCGGAAGCGTTTATGTTAAAAGTGAGGAAGGAAAAGGGAGCGAATTTTATTTAAAAATTAAAATTGAATCAAAAATTTAAAGAAAATACTTGTTTTACAATTTAAAAGATATTATATTTGTAGTCTATTTTGTAAAAAGTAGGGGGCGCGTAGCTCAGGGGTAGAGCATTTGCCTTTTAAGCAAAGGGTCGGTGGTT
>CALGLM010000017.1 GCA_937930275.1 uncultured Ignavibacteria bacterium | reverse complement strand
ATTCCCCTCTCTTATTCAGTATTCAGTTTAAGAGTAGAGCTTGTCCCGACTTGTCGGGAGGTTAGGGGTAAGTTCTTTTTTGTTTTATTTTTGTTTTGATACAATCCCAATAAAAGGGCTGGGCGTTTGCAATTATTGTTAATAATTTGCTAAGATAATGTTCAAATTTTTTAACAATTATTTGTTTTCTTCAATCTTTCCGTGTATTAATTCTTGTTTAATTCTTTCTGCGCCTGCTATATCCCCTAAAATTTCTAAAATACCTAAAGAAGTAACACCTACACATCTGTTAACTTGTTCGTCAAATAAAAAGTCCCCTGCTAAACTTTCAATATTTCCGTCAAAAGCAATTCCTACAATTTCTCCGTTTTTATTGATAATAGGACTTCCGCTGCTCCCTCCGGTAATATCACCCGTTAAAACAAAATTATAAGGTGTGTTTAAATCCAACCCATTACCCGGATTAGCCCAACGTTTCGGTAAATCCCAAGGATATTTTTTATTAAATGAATAATATCTATCATACATTCCGTAAAAAGTTGTAAACGGAGGGGCAATTGTACCGTTATACTCATATCCTTTAACAACACCGTCAGATATTCTTAAAGTAAAAGTTGCATCGGGAGGAACGCGACTTCCGTAAACAGCATACAACACTTCCCCCAATTGGTTTTCTAATTCGGCTTGTGCCGATTCAATTTCTTCGGCACGTTCTTGATATTTTTTCAAGTCTTTACGTGTATTAAAGATAAATTTTATTACGGGATCATCGCTGTTAAATACCGAACTTAAACCTTCGTAAAAAAGTTGTTTAACTTTTTCTTTATCGCGTAAAATGGTTGTGTTTAATAAATTTTTTGCAGCTTCTTCTCCGTTTTTATCTCCGGATAGTAGTTTTACATATTCGTTATCGTTGCCTAAATTTAGCTTTATCAGGTCAAGTAATATTGCAAGCTTTTTCATCTCGGATGTTTCATCATATCCGTGTTTAGTTTTTTCTTTACCAAATCTATTTTTACTGTTATCAAAAGCTTCATCTATTTGGGTATCAATAAATGTCTTTAAGCTATCTGTTAATTTTGTATAATTCCTATTTTTTAGCACTTGAGCTAAAGTATATAACTTAGTTGCAGAATTAAATAAATTAACGTTTAAGCCGCGGTAGCTTATCGTATAACCCGCTTTAATATTGCCAAATTTACTAAGCTCGTCTTGTAGTTCTTTAATTCCTTCCCATATATGATTATATTTTCCCTTCAACTTGGGGTCGTTATTTACAATCGATTTCAGTTCATCTTCAAACATCTGCTTACGTTTTAGTAAATATGGATTTATAACTGCATTATATTCACCCTTTACTACCTTTGCAGTATTAGAAATAGCTCCCATTTCGGCTATTAATTCTTCAGCATGGTCGGGATACATATCTATCATTTCATAATACATTTTCATAAGATTTTCAAAAACATATGCATTATTGCGTGAATCGACTTTTCCCATGTAATTTAGCTGGTCAACAGTTTTAGACCGCTGGGTTTTGCCGGGGTTACCGACAACAAATAGCAGTTCGTCCGGATGTGGTCCTTCTTTGCTCCATTTAAAGTAGTTTTCTATTTTTGCCGGTTTACCTTCATCGTCATATGCACGTAAAAATGCAAAATCGGCATCATATCTTGGATAAGTAAAATTATCAGGGTCACCGCCGTATAATCCTACACTTGATTCATTAAAATATACCGCTCTAACATCATTATATCTTTTATACCCGTAAACAGAATATTTACCGCCGTTATAAAAAGGTACAATTACACAATTTAAGCCGGTTGTTTCGTTATACTCATTTTTTATTTCGATTAGCAAATCTGCTTTAGATTTATCCTTATTATTTTTTATTTTATTTGTTACTTCATCGGTTATATCTTTCATAAATACTAAATTATCAACAAAAACACCGGTCACTTTTCTTTCGTCTTGCAAAGTAGCAGCATAAAATCCGTTTTTGTCTATATTTTCTCCTTCTTTCTCAATTCTGTTACTAACAAAATCAATACAATGATGATTGGTCATTATTAAACCGTCTTCCGAAACAAACGATGATGAACACCATGTTGAAAATTTAATTGCCGAAAGTCTTACTTTTTCAATCCATTCATCTGTTGGGTTAAAACCGTACCTATCCTTAAAATATTGTTTAGGAAATTCATCAAAAGTCCAACTTTTTCCCATGTCATATTTTCCGACGGAAGTAGTATCAAAAAAATAATTTTGAGCTTTGGTTAAACTATTGACCAATAGTAAACTTAAAACTAACAAATTAATAATAAATCTTATGTTTTTCATAAAAGACCTAAATAAATAATAAAATTTGACACTTAATTTAAATAAATGCCGATTTATTTACCAGCGGTAAAATAAAACGGCACATAATTTTTAATTAAAAAGGTAGATTAAATAAATAATCCGGGGTAAGAATATGATTCAATTCTTTTTTCGTCTTCTGCCGTACCTTTGCATTTTGAGCAAAGTTTAACGTAATAAACAACCGGAACTTCAAGTGTATCCGGTTTAATTAGATGTACAATGGATTGGCAGTTTTCGCATTGAACTATATGATGAGTATCGGCTTTTGATTTGCAAGACGGGCATAAAAGTCCCGTTTCACCTATTATTTCTCGGGGATCAAACTCAAAAATTACGTTACACTCAAGGTTATTACATTGTGCAAATCGTTTAGAATTAGTATATTTAATTTTAATATAAACCTCAAAAATTTTTTTTGTAAAAATAAATTACTATTTTTAAATATGCTATGTAAAAATTTATACTATACTTTAAATTTGCACTAAATTAAAACAAATAAACGGAGTAATATTTATGGACAGAATTCCCGGCTTTAAAGCGTACGACATTCGCGGGAAAGTGCCCGGAGAACTGAACACTGAAATAGCCTACAAAGTCGGTAGAGCTATATCAAAATACTTAGAACCCAAATCGGTGGTAATTGGCAGAGATGTAAGAAAATCATCACCGGAATTAGCCGAGTCTTTAGCAAAAGGCTTTACGGATTGCGGCGTAAACGTTTATGACCTTGGGTTATGCGGAACCGAGATGATTTATTTCGGCACACCGTTTTTGGATGCAGATTGCGGCGTAATGATTACCGCAAGTCACAATCCCCCGGAATATAACGGTCTAAAATTCGTTAAAAAAGGCTCCGTTCCTATGGGATATGAAAGCGGGTTGGCAGAAATTGAAAAAATGATACTGAATAACGATTTTGCCCCTATATCCGAAACAAAAGGGAACGTTATTATCAAAGATATAATGAAAGAGTTTATTGATAGAGTTAATACATTTTATGATAGAACAAGAATAAAACCATTTAAAGTTGTAGTTAATGCAGGAAACGGCTGCGTTGGACCGGCATTAGACGCTTTAGAACCATATTTACCAATAAAGATGATTAAAGTTTTCCACGAACCCAATAGCGATTTTCCTAACGGTGTTCCTAATCCTCTTTTACCCGAAAACAGACAACCCACAATTGACGCCATTAATAAATATGACGCGGATTTAGGTGTTGCTTGGGACGGTGATTATGACAGATGTTTCTTTTTTGATGAGAAAGGAAATTTTATTGAAGGTTACTACATAGTTGCTTTATTGGCAAAATCTATACTTAAAAAATTTCCGGGTGAAAAAATTGTTCACGACCCTCGTTTAACATGGAATACTATTGACGAAGTAAATCGTGCACACGGTCTTGCTGTAGTATCAAAAAGCGGTCATGCTTTTATTAAACAAAAAATGCGTGAAGTTAATGCTATTTACGGCGGCGAAATGTCCGCACATCACTATTTTCGCGATAATTACTACTCAGATAGCGGTTTAATTCCGTTTTTACTTGTCCTTCAATTAATGAGTGACGAAAACAAATCGTTATACGAATTAGTAAACGAAATGATTGCAGCATACCCGTGTTCGGGTGAAATTAACTCGACTGTAACCGATTCTGCTTCAAAACTTTCTATTATTAAACAAAAATATAATGACGGAACTTTAGACGAATTAGACGGAATAAGCGTTGAGTACGATACTTGGCGTTTTAACGTAAGAACAAGTAATACCGAACCCTTAATAAGGTTAAACGTAGAATCGAAAGGAGATGCGTCTTTAATGCTTCAAAAAACCGAAGAATTGTTAAATATTATTAGAAGCTAACGGAACTTATTATTTTTTGATGCGTCTAAATAAAATAAACAATATTGGGAGTAATTAAAATGGCAAACGAAAAAGATAAAACAATTGATGTAGATAAATTACTTAAAAATAAGTTAAAAAGCCTTAGTGTTGCAGATCTGGAAAACGGAATTGCAAAAGTTGTAAGTGAACTTGTAGGCGAAGATTATAAATGCACTATAGGCGAAGTAAAATATACTTTATTTAGCGGTGCTGATTTTCATGTAAAAATAGAGCTGACTTACAATCCTCAGGAATAAAAAACAATATTTTATTTAAGGGGAAATATGATCCGTAAAAAGATTTTATTTCCCTTTTTTTATTTCCTCGCCATAAAAATAAGCATACTCTTTATCTTGTTCTTTTATGTGCTTAATAAGCCAGTTTTCAAGAATATTAAAAATATTTTCCAACACATCCTGATCGCCCGTTTTCAGTCTTTCTAAAATATTAATAACTTGCTTTATTAAAACTTGATGTTGCGCTTTATGTTCAATCAATTTATTATAATTATTTTTAAGCATATGCTCTTCTTCGTAACTGAAGTGAGTTTTAGTATATTCAATTAATTTTATTAATATTTCTTTTAATCTTTCGGGATGATTTTTTGATTTGGCATAAGCCGTTAAATTAATAATTTCCACCAATCCCTTATGCTGTTTATCAATTTCTTCTATATTGGTATTTAGACTTGAATTCCACTGAATAAAATGAACCATAATGCACCACAAATTATTTTATAAATATTTTTATTTTTTAATTGTTAATAATTTACTAAATTTTAATTACTAAATCGAGTAAATAAGCGAAATTTTTTGTTATATGTTCAAATACTCAAATTATAGAAGACTAAGTATTTTTTTGTTAGGTTTTAGCATAGTTATCTTTTTTTTCCTTTGCATTATTTTATTTAACATGTTTTATAACGATCAAAAAGCAAACATGTTAAAGGATACGGAACTAAAGCTTGACCTTATTGCCACACAATCCAAATCAAATATTCAAAATACTTTTGATAACTTTATCTTTATTCTTGAACAAATGGCAAAAAATCCCGAAGTTATTAATGTAACCGAAAAAGGGAAAGAGAACTTGGCATTTACTTTTGATAATTACTTTACATATTTGAAAGCAATAACAAGAGTAGATAAAAACGGGAAAATAATTTATACTTATCCCGAAATTCAACGAGTTATAGGAAACGACATATCTAAACAAAAGCATATGTACAAATTGCTTATTACGCACAAACCGGTTATTAGCGAAGTATTTTGGGCTGTACAAGGTTACCATGCGGTTGCAATTCACGTTCCGGTATTTAACAACGGTGAATTTGCCGGAAGCATTGCTTTTGTAATGGATTTTACTAAACTTTCACAAAAGTTTTTGCACGAAATTAACATAGGTTTTGGAAACAAACCTTTGCTTTTAAGTAAAGAAGGAATTGTACTTTATAGTAAAAACAGAGACACTATAGGAAAAGCGATTCTTTCTGATTCTTCCTCTTCCGAATCAGAAAAACAATTATATAGCAATATGATTATCGGAAAAGAGGGATTCACTTCGATACAGAAAAATTTAGACGATAATACGGTTATATATTTTGCATCATACAAAAAAATTGAATTGGGTGATACGTATTGGTCAATTGCGGTTTTTATTGGTGAAAATGAAGTTATTAGCGATTTTAGCTCCTTTAAAAACAAACTGTTAGTAATTTTTGTAATACTATTTTTAGGCGGTGTTACTTTTGTATTTTTCATTACAAAAGCTTGGGGTATAATTAGCAAAGATACTACGGTAAAAGAATATCTTACAAAATTGGAAGAAAGCGAAAAAAGGTACAAAATTCTTTTTGATGACAACCACACAATTAAATTACTTACCGACCCTTCCAATTTAAAAATTGTTGATGCTAACGGAGCAGCTCAAAAATTTTACGGATATACAAAAACTGAATTTTTAAAACTTAAGTTAAGCGATATTAATGTTAATCCACCCGAAAAAGTTGCTGTGGATTTGAAAAACACCGAGATGCAGTCTTCTGCTTTTTATGAATATAAACACAAAATGAAAGACGGCACGGTAAAAGATGTTGAAATATACGCCGGATTAATTGAATTTAATAATAAAAAATATATTTACTCTAATATTCACGATGCTACCGAAAGGAAAAAAGCTGCGGAAGCATTACTAAAATCAAAAGAAGATGCGGAAAAAGCAAATAAATTAAAAGACGCGTTTATTGCTAATATAAGTCATGAAATTAGAACTCCGCTTAACGGAATTTTAGGAATGACAAGCTTATTGCGCGATTCGTTAAAACAATATATAGGCGAAGAAGAACAAGACTTTTTTTACGGTATTGATAGGGCAAGCAAAAGAATAATTAGAACAATTGATATGATTGTAAATTATTCCCGTTTCCAAATAGGTGATTTTCCATATTCTCCCAAAATGTACGATATGGATAAATTGATTAACGACCTTGTTAAAGAATTTAGGACTACATTTGCAGCAAAAAACTTACCTTTGGAGTTTAGCAATAAATTGGGTAAAATAAATTTATACTTGGACGAGTATAGCATTATTCAAGCTATAGGCAATATCCTTGATAATGCAGTAAAATTTACATCCGCCGGTTTTGTAAAACTTATGCTTTACAAAGATTTAAGCAATCAGTTTTGTCTTGATATAAAAGATACCGGGAAAGGGATTTCGCCGGAGTATATAGATAACTTATTTAAACCTTACAGCCAGGAAGAAATTGGTTATAATAGATCATTTGAAGGAATCGGATTAGGTTTATCTTTAGTAAAAAAATATCTCGACCTTAACAATTGCGAAATTTCGGTTCAATCAGAAAAAGATAAAGGGACAACTTTTACAATTAAATTTCCAAAAGCCGAAGTTTAAATAAAAAATAAACCCAAAAACAGCATACTCGCAGAAAATAGCGGTAAATATAAAAACAATGTTGAATGTTTAGTGTTAAATGTTGAATAAAGACCTTGCAACCCATGAATTTATTCATGGGGACAAGGCAAAACCAATACCCAACCCACGAATTCATTCGTGGGTAATATAAACTAATATATTGATCCCCATTTACCTTAAATTGAACCAGCTTCACATCCACCAATTAAAGCATAAGTTGCGAGATTTGCTATTCAACATTTAACATTATTTTGAACCAGGATTGACAGGATGCAAGAAGGATTTACAGGATAAAACCCTAATTCCCTTCATTTCACATACATCACACAAATCACATAAATCACAGTTCAGACAATAAAAAGAAGGATTAACAGGATAATAGTGAATAGTGAATAGTGATACGGGACTCGGAACTCGGAACTTATTCAACATTTAACGCTCAACATTTGACATTGATTTCTGAACCAGGATTGACCGGATGAAAAGAAGGATTTTCAGGATAAAACCATAATTCCCTTCATTTCACATACATCACACTAATCACATACATCACAGTTCAGACAATGGAATAATAGTTAGCAGGATGATAGTGAATTGTGAATAGTGACTGGAAACTCGGGACTCGGGACTCGGAACTCGGAACTCGGGACTAATAATAATTACCTAATTTGGCTAAAATTATAAAAAAACGTAAATTTACATAAAATAACTAAATGTTAGAGGATTGTATGACTATAAAAAGACTTATTTTTTATTTTGTTTTTGCTATACTTATATCAAACGTAATGGGTGAGAATATGAAATATTCAATAATACCGACTCCAAAACTTATTGAAACAAACAAAGGAAGTTTTAAATTAAAAATGGGGAGTGTAAAATTTGACGGGAAAGATGTTGAAAAACTAACATATTCGTTTAATAAACTTAGTAATTCTTTAGCCGAAATAAATATCAAGTCTAATATTACAAACGATAAAAACGCTGAAATTAGTTTTATTATTGTTGATATCAATCAACTAATAAATATACCGAAAGAGTTTTATGACGAAGCATATATACTGGAAATTACCGATAAACAAGTTATTATAAAATCATCAGCTTATAAGGGTATTTTTTACGGTGTAAATTCGTTAATTCAATTAATAGAAAGAAGTAATAACAATTTGCCTTTATGTAAAATTACCGATTACCCTGATATGCATTTCCGAGGGGTTTCCGATGATATTAGCAGAGGGCAAGTTTCGACTATTGATAATTTCAAAAAAATTATAGAAAATATTGCACGTTATAAAATGAATACATTTATGCCCTATATTGAAGACGTTATTGAATTAAGCGGTTACCCTACTATTGGTGTAAATCGCGGAGCATTAACCAAAGACGAAATTAAAGAACTTCACCAATTTGCAGCAGAAAATTTTATTGAAATTATTCCTATTTTTCAAACTTTGGGACATTACGAGAACATATTAACGCAGCCGGAATTTGTAAAATATGCCGAATTTCCGGGTGCTGCCTCTTTAGATGTAAGCAACCCGTTAATTTATCCGTTTTTAGAATCTATGCTTAAAGAAGTATTTGAATTATTCCCTTCGGAATATATAAACATCGGAGCTGACGAAAGTTATGATGTGGGATTAGGAAATAGCAGACCTTTGGCAGAAAAAAGCAGTTTAGCGGAAATTCATTTGCAGCATTACTTAAAAGTTTATGACATTTGTAAAAAATACAACAAAAAAGTAATGATGTATAGCGATATTTTGCTTAATCATCCCGAAATTATTGAAAAACTTCCCAAAGATATTATTCCGGTGGATTGGCACTACAGACCTGAAACCGATTACAGTTCAACAGCTAAGTTTAATAATGCCGGTTTTAAATACATTGTTTCACCTACCGTATGGAATTTTGTTACTGCTTTCCCCGCAAATTTTAATGCTTTCCCTAACATAAAAAATATTACTGTTTCGGGAATAAAAAACGACGCAATAGGAATGATAAATAGTAACTGGGGCGATTATGGTGCAGAAACATTTAAGGAACTTATTTATTTAGGTTATGCGTATTCTGCAGCGTGCGCGTGGAATATAAAAGACCCAAATTTGGATTCTTTTAGCTTAAATTACTTTACCGACTTTTTTAATTGCGAAAATTCCGGAATTGCAGAAGTTTATACTATTTTGGGTGATCAATTAAATACTGTTGTTTGGAATGATATGTGGCGACACCCCGCACTGCCTTCACGAACTTTAGGATGGTATGAAAGCAATATTTCGCGTCTTACAAAAAATGCATGGATTAATAATAGCGTTCCTGTTCTTAATAATTTATTAAATAATGCCGAAAGTAATGTTAAAAGAAATAAAGATCATTTACGTATTTTACGTTTTATGGTTAACTTAAATAAATATTTTGCATTTAAGACAGAAACCCAAGAAATAATAAATCAAATTATTAACGGAAAAAACGTTAATAAAGAAGAATGTATTAAACAAATTGACTTAAACATAAGTCAACTTGAAGATTTACAAAAAGAATATAAAAATATTTGGATTACTTATTACAAACCGGATAATTTAAATATGATTATGGATAAATTTGAGTTTCTAAAAGCTTTTTTTGCAGAAACTAAATTAGCGGTTAATAATAATAACCTAACAAGCCCGATTATTCCTTCAAAATGGATTTATTACTCAACATCAAAAGATAGTTTGCAAAGAAAAGTTAGCTTTACAAAAGAATTTAATATTGAAGATGATATTTTATCTGCTAAAATGCAATTATTGGGCGATTCGTATGTATCATTGATAATTAACGGTAATTTTATCGGTCAAATATATGCTCGCAGATCGTTATCACTAATAGTTGATTACAGAAGAATTCTATATAAAGACATTGCCAAGTTTCTTAAAAAAGGAAAAAATATAATTGAAATTGAAGCCGAAAATTTTAATAGAGAACCAAATGCAGGCTTAAACTTTATTGCCGAAATTAAAACTAAATTAGGTGCTAATACCATAATTAGCGATGAAAGTTGGAATGTAAAACCAATTGATAGTAATTTGGAAATAAAAAATGCGGTAAGTAAAGATTACCCATACACAATTGTTGCACCCAATTTTAATACTGATAGGACAAGTAAAATTGAAAGATAAATTATCTAAAAATAAAGCCGTACTTTTTGGATTTATTCCGGCGGCTTTTTTTATTTTGTATGGTTTTGAGTTAATACAATGGTTGTTTATATATTTAAGCAATCAGAAATATTATTCCTTGCAATTTTACGGTATATGGATTAATGTTAACTTGCTTGAAGTTGATGCTTCTCCTACGCTGCTTATTCCATTATCAATTATTCCTATTATTTTATCAATATTATTTTTAGAATTAAGCGCTATTAATAAGATTGTTAAAAAATTAAATTCAGTTTCGGTATTGGTATTTCAATTATTAATATTAACATACTTGTTAATGAAAGTAATTATCAGTTCAATTTTACCCTTAATTTACAGTAATTTTTATAATGATATTTCGATAGTTCTAAAATTTTACGAATACAATAATTCACTAAAATATATTAATGTACTTTTTGTTGTTTTTGCATTTATAATCTATTTTAATAGATTAACTGCAAAGATAACAAAAAAGATAAATAACAATAAACGAGGTTTAAATGGAAAAACTAAATAACAAAATTGTATTTATTACCGGTGCCACATCGGGAATTGGGGAATCATGCGCTTATACTTTTGCCGCAGAAGGTTGCAATTTAATTTTATGTGCCCGTAGATACGAGTTACTAAAAGAAATTGAAGCCGATTTAATTAATAAATTTAATATTAAAGTATATAGTTTTAAGTTGGATGTTAGGAATCACAAAGATGTTATTAAATCTATTGCAGATATTCCCGATGAATGGCGAAAAATTGATATTCTAATTAACAATGCGGGACTTGGTCGTAATTTTAGTCCTTTATTTATGGATAATACTGACGGCTGGGAAGAAATGATTGATACGAACGTGAAAGGTCTGTTATACATAACTAAAGAAATTATTCCGTTAATGATAAAACACGGCAGCGGACACATTATTAACTTAGGAAGCATTGCCGGACATGAAGCATATCCTAACGGTGCTGTATATTGCGGTACAAAATTCGCCGTTGCCGCAATAACTAAATCTATGCGTGCCGAACTTGTTGATAAAAACATAAGAGTAAGTACTGTTGACCCGGGTGCAGTTGAAACCAATTTTAGCAATATTCGTTTTTACGGTGATAAAGCGAAAGCTAAAAATGTTTATAAAGGAATTGACCCGTTAACGGGTGATGATATTGCCGAAGCAATTTTGTTTTGTGCTACACGCCCTGCAAGGGTAAATATTAACGAAATGATTATTATGCCCAGCGTTCAAGCAAGCTCTTCTGTTATTTATAGACGACCGGAATAATGCTAAATGTTGAGTGTTAAATGTTGAGTGCTAAATGTTGAATAACAACCTCGCAACCCATGAATTCATTCATGGGGGCGAGGCAAAACAATATCCAACCCACGAATTCATTCGTGGGTAATAAAAAAACAAAACATTACAACCCTACTTTCAATTACCTTCAAAAAAAACTATAATTCAAGAACAAAGAATAATTTAAAAGCCGCATAAGAAAGATTAATTTTATCTTCAACTTTTACCGGACCCAGAATATCAAATTGATAAGAATAATTTGGTTTTAAATAATTATAGTTTAGTTCAGCCAGTATTTGAAAAGTAGAACCGGGCATAAAATTAACCCCCAATGTTGCACAAACTCCCCATGTATCATCAATATTTGCACCATATACATATCCGCCGTTTACCATTTGTGCATTATGCGTCGTTTCATAGGAAGATGTAAAATAACCAAATCCTAAACCAATATAAGGTTCTAAATTGGATAGTGAACCTATTTTGTTATTATATGGGCGATATATAATTAAACCGCAATATTTGTTTTGGGTTAATTCATTACCACGCAACCCTTCTTTTTCAAAATATGCTAAATGAGTACCTACAGAAAGACGACCCGAGAACTTGTCTGTAATTTTTATTTCAAATATTCCTCCGATACCGTAACCTGTTTGGGTTATACTATTTGGTAAACCAAGCATTACGTTTGCACCTATTTTAACCGGCTGTGCATTGACATTTAGATAAATAATAAGCATAAATATTATTATAAAACATTGATAAATTTTCTTCATAATTGTCCTCATTTAATTAATTGAAAAATATTAAATTTTAATATTGTTGGTATTATATCCATACTTTAGAGATTAAAACTATATTTCTTTAATATAATTAATAATTGTAATCGTCTTGTTTGGTATGCAATAAGTGGTTAGTTTCCTTGCCGGATAACCTAAAAGATAATCAGACTGTATCATAAAAGTATTTTTTGTAATCATTCGCTCCTCATTTATTTTACTTTAGGAAATATAATAAATGTTCTAAAATAAAAGCAATGTATAATTCTCGCCTATTGCTTTAAATTGTGCCAGGGGGCTTTTTTTGGGTGTTTATCTTAGTTACAATAATGTCGCTCCTACGGAGCTAAAAACAATGTTAAATGTTTAGTGTTAAATGTTGAATAAAAAACAACACGAACAACCCTCGCAACCCATGAATTTATTCATGGGGGCGAGACATAAACAATACCCAACCCAGGAATTCATTCGTGGGTAATAATAAACAAAACATTACATCCCCACTTTCAATTATCGCTACCTTTAGGTAAAAAATACTCCTAAACTATAATTCAAGAACAAAGAATAATTTAAAAGCCGCATAAGAAAGATTAATT
>CALGLM010000016.1 GCA_937930275.1 uncultured Ignavibacteria bacterium | reverse complement strand
TCAATATTTACATTTGCTATATCGGTACTACTCCAAGTAATATCGTGAAGCGTTCCTATTCTCCATTCTTCACCGCCGTTTGGGCTGTTTAGCACCAAAGTAGGTTTATAAATTCTAAAACTTAAATCGCTAATATCAAATATTGAAGGGTCGTTAACGTTACTAATTTTTACTTTTACATTATTAGAAACATCATTAGGTATTACCCAAGAAAATTGTTTTGCAGCGTCCGGTTCCAAAAGTGAAATTGGCTTCCAATTTACTCCGTCATCAATTGTATATTCTAACTTAACATTTGTTACGTCAAAACTAACCCATCTTATAGTTGCTGTTGAATCGACCCGCCAATTTTCACCACCGTTAGGCGATACAACCTGAATAGACGGCTTATATATTCTAAATACGGTATCACTTACATCAAATATTGACGGTTCGTCAGATTTTGAAATTCTAATTAAACAGTTATCGCTTAAAGTATTTTGAACAGTCCAAGTATAACTTCCCGAAGCTGCAGCATAATTGGAAGCAATAGGTGCAAGCCAGTTTGTGCCGTTATCAGTCGAATATTCAATATTTACGTTTGTCACATCGTTACTAAACCAAGTAATTTGGTAATTTGCACCGGCTAATAGATTAACATTAGTATTAGGAGCAGTTACCGTAATTGCCGGTACATAAATTCTAAAATCGGAATTACTAACATCGTTTATAGCTTCCTCATCATGTTTACTAACTCGAATTTTTACAGTCGAGTTTGTAATACTTGGGAGTGTCCAAGTATATTTTTTACCGACATCAGAAGTTGAATCAATAATTGTAGTCCAATTTGAACCGTCAGTAGTATATTCAATTTTAACTTTTGCAATATCATTACTATTCCAAGTAATATCGTGCTGCGTTCCGCCTCTCCAATTTTCACCGCCGTTAGGACTTGTTAATGCAATTGCCGGAGTAAATATTCTAAAGTTTGCAGAACTTGTACTATTAATATCCGCAAAATCATTATCGGTAATTCTTACTTTAACCGTTTCCGAATTTATATTCGGAGTATAGGTATAACTGCCTCCGGATGCAGATACATTTGCATTAATATTTTGCCAAATTATACCGTCAACGGTGTATTCAATTTTTACTGTTGCTACGTCTGTGCTTGTCCAAATTATATCGTGCGGTACACCGTTTCTCCAACTTTCCCCACCGTTAGGAGTAGTTATAGAAATACTCGGAATTAAAAAACTTAAGTTTGCGTTGCTTATATCATTAACATCTGCATACGTATTATCCGTAATTTTTATTTTAATAGTTCCGGAACTAACATTAGGTACAGTTAAAGTATATTTATTATCAGTTGCGTTTACACTATTAGAAATATTTGTCCAATTTATATCATCGGTAGTATATTCAATTTTTAGCGTAGTAACATCGGTACTTGTCCAAGTTATATCGTGTTGCGTTCCGCTTCTCCATCGTTCTCCTCCGTTAGGTGCCGTTAAAGTAACACTCGGAGTCAAAAACCTTAGGTTTGCATTGCTTATATCATTAACATCAGAATAATCGTTATCGGTTACTTTTATTTTCACAGTCCCCGAACTTATATTCGGAACCGTTAAAGTGTATTTATTATCACCGGCATTTACATTATTTGCAATATTAGTCCATGTTATATCATCGGTAGTATATTCAATTTTTACGGTTGCGACATCGGAACTTGCCCAAGTAATATCATATTGTGTTCCGCTTCTTAAGTT
>CALGLM010000015.1 GCA_937930275.1 uncultured Ignavibacteria bacterium | reverse complement strand
ACTTTAAATTTGCATAATATTACGTATTAACGTATTATTGTAAAAACGTAATTACGTAATTACGATAAAACGGTATTACGGCTTTACGGTAAAATAAAACGGAGAAATCATGATAATTTCAGTATTGAATTTAAAGGGTGGTTCAGGTAAGTCAACTATATCAACCAACTTAGCGGTAGCGGCAAATTTAGACGGATTTCGTGTGTTGTTAATAGATACTGATCCTCAAGCCACAAGTATTCGCTGGGCAGGAGAACGCCCCGATACAGCCGCTAAAATTAGCGTAGTGGCAATTCCAGATGCCAAAGCACTAAAAAAGCAAATTACAGAGTTTACCAAAGATTATGACATGATAATTATTGACGGTGCGCCACAGCTCGATTTAATATCCACAACATCAATTGCCGTATCAGAAACGGTTCTAATTCCGGTATCGCCTAGCCCGTATGACATTTGGGCAACCGAAAATATTGTTCAGCGAGTTAAAATAGCCCAGGAAATTAATTCGAAACTGACAGCATATTTCATCGTTAATAGAGACAATCCGAGGACGTTGCTAAGCCAAGATACCAATGAAGCCCTAAAAGAGCTAGGATTGCCCTTATTTAGCGTTAAATTGCATAATAGAATAGCTTATGCGGATTCGGCATTGAACGGATTATCGGTACTTGAATGGACCGACCAAAAAGCTAAGGATGAAGTTATCGCTTTATACAGTGAATTAAAACAATTAATGGAGATAAAGTGATTATGGACCGAAAAAGACTTTCAGATTCATTAAAGAAGCCGATTGAAACTCAATCAAACACTACAGATTTGATTATTAATACAATCGAGAATACATCCGAAAAAAAACTTACCGTAATGTTACCAAACCATTTGCATCATAAGTTAAAGGTATATGCAGCTCAAAATCATCTTTCAATAAAAGAAATAATTGTAAATTTTCTGGAAAAGCTTTAAAAAATATCCCGACTTATCGTTAGATAAATAAAACTACAAAGATCTATAATACAATTTCACCCGAAATATCGTTAACTAGAGCCTAATCTATTGCTTTTTTAGTGACTTTTCGATATTTTGGGTTAAAATTTAACGAAGATTGGGAAAACGATAAGTCGGGTAAAATAAACGATAAGTCGGGTAAAATAAACGATAAGTCGGGTAAAAATCGGCTTGTAACTTATTGTAATATAATAAGTTGGCGTTCCCCTACTATATATAACTATTAATAACTATTTAAAAACTACTATTAGAGTAATGGTTTTTTTATGGATGATAATGAAATAAATTTTAAAAATAACTCATTTGGCGGTATTATAAAGCTGCGTCAAGATATTGATAACTCAACATATCAATTATTTCAACGGTTGGAAGAATCTCCTACCGGGGAAATTGTATATCAAATTGAAAAAGACAACAAGAAAGTATCAATAGAATTAAGTTATAGCAAAACTCCTGATAGAAAGGTAAGTCGTACAACGGCAGATTTAGAAATATTATTAGCATCCCTTCTAACACAAAATGAATATGACAGAGTGATTACAAATATTACAATGAAAGATTTGTTAGAATATTTAAACCGTGAATCAAGCGCTCAGAACTATGAACGATTAAAAAACGATTTAAAGGTATTAAAAACTTTGGATAGAACTATTGTTATAGAAGAATTTAATGACATTACTGACAATAAACCACCGAAACGACAAAAAATTAAAATGCAATCAATGATTATTGAGGAGCTTGATCTCGATTCGCGTTCTCCCCATTCAAATAAAATTGTGCTTGCAGAAACATTTGTTGAAAGAGTTAAAAATCGATTTTTTATACATTTGCCTCCAAAACAAGTGTTTTTTGCACTTAGCAGTAACGCCAAAAATGTTTGCGAAAGACTGATTACTATATTACGACCTGTAGGCAGAGGCAATGATCGTAGGTTTAGCATGCATACCATAAAAAAAACCATTGAAGATTTTACATCTGAAATAATAGGTTATAATTATAAATACAATCATAAGCGAAAAGAAGTTATTAATAACGTATTAAATCAGCTTGATTTTTTAGTACAAAATTACACTTTTGAGAAGGATAAAGTTAGAAGGAATACATATATAGTTGTGAATTTCTACAAGTACGAAGAGTATATGGCTAATATAAAAAATATTGAAGGAGTAAAATATCGTTCAACTGATGAAGAGTCAGAAATTCATAAGAGTGAAAATATAACCAGCGAAGTGAGCGATACGGTTTTATATTACGAATTAATACAGGCAGATATTTCTGAAAGTAAAGCCGCTAAAATTATTAAAATGAATTTTAACTGTGTAAAAAGCAATAGTGCAGAAATAGAGAAATCGTATTATGATAACGGTTTAACGTTTGAAGACTATGTTAGAGAGAAGATAACTGTTGTGAATGATTATGCTAAAAGAAAAAAAGAGAATAAAGAGCCGGTTAATATTGAAGCGTTATTGATAAAAGCATTACAGGAAAATTGGCAAAACAATCATGTTGCAGAAGAGAAAAAGCAACAGGCAGAACAAATTAAAATACAGCAAATGAAAGCTCAAGAAAAACAATTAGAGGAGCGAATAGAGGTAATTAAAGTTCATTACGAATCAAAAATACAGAACAAAGTCGAAAAAATTATAGAGAACGAGCCAGAAACAATTGAGAAGATCATTTTGGAATTAAAGAACAACGATTCTATTTATACGTATAATGATACATTAACTCCATTAGAAAATTATCAAAATAAAATTCTTGTAAGAGGAGTTTTAAATAGTGTTATGGCTTCAAGGTATAATACTATTGCAGAGTTGTATGAAGAAATGGCTGCTAAAATTGAATTAGTGACAAAAGGTTATTAAAAAACCGTAATACCGTATTTACATAATTACGTTTTTACGGCATTACGGTTCTAAAAGATGAACAGCCAGTTAGGTAGTTCTTAAAGTGAATGATAAAATTTAGTTGTATTCATGGACTAGAAGTTTTCTTTTAGGGATAATTTCAGAAGGACATGATCTATTTTCCCTACCGTTTCCTCGCACGAACGTACATGCTTTTCGTTTGGCATATAGAATTTTTTTAATATATATATTAATCAACTTATTTGATTTTATATGTTGTCTCTCTGAATGCTATAATTTTTCGTTTTTAAACTAAGCCGATTCACCCGATTGTGTCTGTTCATTTTGCAATTTATGTTAATCAAACAGCGACTTTACTTAAAATTTCTTTAAGATTTCATCTTAAGGCAAACATCATTGTTGTTTGATTAATATTTCTGCTATCAAGATTATTTTGGGGGTTGAGCCCTTATTTTATATCTGGATTGCCCAGCTTGAATGAAAATCTTCGATTTTCTGTATTTTAAACTTGTTACAAAGTATTTCTCCCCCTTAATATATATATAGGGTGAAAATACTTTAACACTAGTTAGTCCTAAAACTTGTTCCAAAGTGTTTATACCCCTTAATATATATAGGGGTGTAAATGCTTAGGCTTTAAACTCGTTGCAAAGTGTTTGTACCCCTTATATAAGTACGATACTTTATACAGTATAGTACGTTAGTACTATACACTGTATAGTACATACACTGTAGTGTAATCTTAAGAGTTAAGTACTTTACTTCTGTAACTAAGTATACTACTTCTGTAGTGTAGTGCGTAAGCACTACTACATTACTCTTAGCATTAACATACTAGTGTTTACAGCAGACATTAAAGGATACATGAATTCTGCAATTACTAAAGTTAAGTACTTATCTTCAGAGTATATTACTTTAGCTATATGGACGTACCGTCTAAAATCGACAGCTATAGTATCGTTTATTTCCAGCCTCTCGTGCAGCTAATTCACATTAAAGGAATTTTGAAGACTAGAACTTAAAACAGTAACGTATCTTCAAAAACAGTATTCCAACAGCTACAGTTACGTACAACCATGCATCGTGCTTTCACAGCAGTACATTAAAGAACTTTATGTGAAGTTTGGTATGGAAAAACTAATGTTATTTACGGAAAAATTTTTTTTCCGAGACACACAAGGCTTATGCCGTTGCTTTAAATATAGTGAATTTCGCAATACGGCAAGCGTGGCAACGTTTTCAGGGGCACAGGCATATATTTTATTGCCTAAGACGTTAAAACGTCTTATAAGGGCTATAAATTCGTTTTTTAAAAATAAGAGACACACAAGCATTATTAATTTTTTGGAGACACACAAGGCAATGGCACAATTTCACAGAGTAGATCCCACGGCGCTTCAGACGTCGGTAGCTCAGCTTGGATCGATATATAAGGGGAGTAAAATCATATACGGAGTTGACGATATTGATGAGTTTATGCCCAGATTACAATTAGACATACCTACGTTAAACTATGTACTTTAATAAGCTAAATTTTTTACCAAAGTGTGCGTTGTAATGATTGTAAAATCAACAAATAATTACTTTGTAAATATGTTTTCGGCGAGGGTACTTGTAGGGTATTGAAATATGGGAATAATAGGGTGTTATTTCGACGGTTTGAAATTGGCAAAGATTTATAGGAAATATCTTGTACGATAATAATAGCCCGCTTGAAGGCGGGCTTAAAATGGGGGATAAATCTTATTTATTTTGATTTTCCTTAATATGATCAGCTACTCCGGCTACCGCCCCTACTGTACTTGCGACTGCCGCTCCGGTAGCGCTTATAGCTCCAACTGGTCCTAAAACAGGTGCTGCTACAATTATTGCTGTTGTTGCAGCGGTTGCGGCTGCTATTTTGCCTAAAAGTCTAACAAAACTCATTTTAACCTCTTTTAATTATTTTTTTATAATTTTGTGTTACTAACCTTTTCAAAAATTTGATTCGGAATTATTTTCTAACTATCCCTGTTATTATGTTAATGATTAAATCAATCATGCTATCCCTCCTTTTAGAATTTTACAATTATAATTACACGTACTACGACTTTTAATAAATCAGGCATAATTACCTCTTTTAATTTGGTTGATTGAAAAATATAATTATTTAGTTTTTTATTGTTGTAATAAATATTTTTGTACAAAAAATTTAGTAAGTTCTAAAGTGTCTTCTTCTGTATCTCCCACGATGTGGTATATTTTATTATCCGGAGTCTTTTTTATTGTGCCACTTGCATTATTTATTGTTTGAAATGAGTCAATATTTACTTCTTCCGTACAGAAACTCCCAAAAGAAGAAGCTAAAGCATTAGCATAAACACTTCCTATTAAAATTAATTTGTGAGGATTAACTTTATTAGTTAAAATATACTCTTGATATTTTTTTACATCAAAAGGGATCAGATTGACTTTTCGATACATATCAGCAAATGTTTTTAATACAAAAACAGAATTTTTATCGCTTTGAAATAATTGCTTATCATCAATTCTTCCTTCAATATCTGCTATTACATGCCATGTCTCTTTTTCAATATTTGGACTAACAATATTATTTTCGGATAGTATAGAAATGGCATTTTTAATATTTGTAATGACATTCTCTTCTTGTTGCAGAGTTATATTTTTCTCTATTAAATCGTTTAATATTAACTCATATAAAGCTTCTTTTGTAGCGTTTGAGCATTTGTCAATATAACTGTTTAAGCGTTTTAATTTTGAGACAATATCCTTATTTGTTAGTGAGTCTTCCGAATCCAATTTTGTTAAATCGTAAATATATTGTCGACTTGTGCCGGCAATATCAGCAATCTCTTGCATTGTAAAAATATCTCTTAGTCTGTCGATTAATTCTTTCATTGTAAAATACCATTAGTTGTAAAATTGTTGGTTTAAATATAATGTCTTAAACAATGTGTGTCAAGTAAAATTACATGTAAAATGTAAAAAATATTACATTTTTAATAAAAAAAGTACTTTTATCTAAAAAATATGGATGTTTTCCTATTATGATAGACTTTATCGATAATATTGAAGAGATATTTTTCTATTATATCTGAGATGTTTTTATGTGGCAAAAATCTGGTACTATATTCTTTTAGGACTATTTTTATCTTAATAGTAAATTAGGATGTGGTAGAACGGATGTTTGATCATATAACGAGGGGTACTAAACAGTCTAATGTTTTAAATAAAAGTTTTAGAACTTCGTTATATTTAATAAAGAAAGTAAAAAAAGTATTAACATTATTAATTAAGCTTAAATTAATGAATTGAAACACTAGGCGTTTTAATTCATTAATATATTTGAACAACATTAATTTATGACGCAACGACCTTTTTACAAAATCTCTTCGGTAACATTTTTTGTGATGTAATTCGTGGTAGTTTTTCAGATAATTTTTGTATATTTCTTCTTTGGTTTGTTGCGTCATACGGACTCCGTTCGTTTTATAAATTATTTTGTTTGGTAACTTTAATTTATGACGCAACGACCTTTTTTCAAAATCTTTTCGGTAACATTTTTTGTGATGTAATTCGTAGTTCGGAATTAATTGTTTTTTTCTTGCATTATGCAGTTTTTTTTTTACATTACAATCAGAAAAGGAAAATTGAAGACGGCTTTTTGGTTGCAACATAGGTTTGGCGGTCTGGGTTTTCTTTAGTATTTAATTATTCAACTTTTTACTAATTTAAAGTGAGGTTTTAATGAGTTATTTACCCGTAATTAATGTTTTGGATTATGGAGTTGTGCCTAACGATAGTACTACAGCTACTTCCAATGTTACAAATTTAAATGCATGTATTGTAAATGCTACAAACGGTGGTGGCGGAATTGTATATTTACCAAAAGGTATTTATTATATTAACGGAACTATTTTAATGAAGAATAATGTCAAATTGCTTGGAGAGAGCAATACTTCATTTGGTTATAAGGAACATTATCCGCTTGATTTACCTTTTCTTAATAATTTTAGAACTATAATAACTGCATTAACAGGTTCGTCTCAATACAATATGATTCAATTTGATAATGATGATGATAACATCGACAATGACTACAAAAGATGTTATCAGGGTTCTGAAATTTCAGGGTTATGTCTATTTGGAAATAAAGGAAGTTCAAATTGTTTAAATGGTATTCACATCAAAGATTACTATAGCTACGTAGATTCCCCAAGAGGGCATCTAAGATTTAAAAATTTAATGATTTATCAATTTAACGGGGATGGGTTTTATAATGGAAATTTTCAAAATGAAATTTATATTGACGAAGTAAATGTTTTTGATTGCGATCAAAATGGATTTTATCTCTGCGGGCAAGATAATAAGATAACCAGAGCGCAATCCGCTGCAAACGATTTATCAGGATTTTACATAGCAAAAGGAGGTGCAGGAAGATTTTATGACATTGATTGTTGGAATAATAACTATGGCATTGAAATTGTCGATACTATGAATCATTTCTTTTTCGGTTTTTCAGCTAATCAAAATAATATTGGATTATATATTCATCCTGGCAGTGTTAATGATTCTTATTCTCCTTTAGAACTAAACTTTTTCAGAGGTACTTTTGATGCAAATAACCTATGTGATATAAAAGTACACTCTGAAAATCCTAATATGGGTCCATCATATTTAACTTTTAATAACTGCATGTTTCGTGGTAAAGAATCGGGTACAAAAGCAAATTATGCAATTATGGATACATCCTATTATCCTTCCAGGAATATTATTAGTGAGTGTATATTTATTAAAAACAATTATGCGGTTAGGCTGATTAATTTAACGACAATTTATAAATTTCGAGATTGTTATGATTATTCAAATAGAGGAGTCATTGAAGAAAATTCTAACAATTATAAATTAATAAACACAAACTATAACATATTAACAACTGATTCATATATTTCCATTGGCAATATAGGTGCCAATAATATTGAGTTAATATTACCTGTACCTAACTCTTGCCAAGTCGGGAAAATGATATTTGTTACAAAAATTTATTCATGTTCCGGTTATGCAACGTTGAGTGTCGCTGAAGATTATGATGTGCTTGGAGATATTGAGGTGAGAAGTTTATATGATACGCTTATGATTGTCAATGCGGGTGGATCTTGGTATTCCATGAAAATTAAATAACTTATGGAGGTTAAAATGAAAAAGTTATATATAACTTTTGGGCTGTTTTTAAGCAGTATG
>CALGLM010000014.1 GCA_937930275.1 uncultured Ignavibacteria bacterium | reverse complement strand
AAGTTTTCTTTTTCTTTCCCTTTGTTCAATATCTACTTTAAGTTTGTCTATTTGGACTATACCAATCGCAGCCCTAATATCATCCATTCTAAAGTTAAATCCCGTCTCTACAACATCATATGATGTAGAGTGCCCTTTAGCCCGTTCGTATGATAAAGATGTCATTCCATGTGATCTTAATAGTTTTGCACGTTCAAATAATTCAGTGTTATTTGTTACGAGCATTCCACCTTCGCCTGTACTAATATTTTTATTCGAGAAAAAACTAAAACATCCTATATCTCCTATTGTCCCAAGCTTTTTCCCCTGAAATTCAGATAAAGGACCATGGCATGCATCTTCAACAATTTTCAAATTATATTTTTGAGCAATACTGCTTATCTCCTCCATATCACAAGAAAAACCGCCATAATGCATAACTATTATGGCTTTAGTTTTTTCAGTAATTTTCTTTTCAATATCTTCAGGATCAACTGATAAATTATCATAACTTTTGATATCAGCAAATACAGGTGTCGCATTAACATATCGGATTGCATTTACCGTAGCCACAAATGTCAAAGATGGACAAATTACTTCATCACCCTCGCCAATATTTAATAGCACTAATGCTAAATGGAGCGAAACAGTACAATTCGAAAGAGCTAAAGCATGTTTTACGTCTAATATTCTACTAAATTTTTCTTCGAATTCAATATTTTTAGGACCTGTAGATATCCATTTACTTTTAATAACTTCAATTACAGCCTTTTCTTCTTGCTTATTATAATTTAATTTAAAAAGCGGAATATTATATTTCATAAATTGCTCTATCATAACTTAAATTTTTATTTCGTAATTTCCATATTTATTAATATCGGTATTGACATCATTAAAAATCCCACGTTCAAAAGCATTGACTAGTTCTTCAACACCGTAGTCTATTGTATAAATTGGTTCAAATCCTAAAATCTCCTTAACTTTTTTAAAGGTGACCCTATAATTCCTAGCATCGCTTCCGTTTTTAGCATACAATATTTTCCCTCTTTTGATCTCATTAAAAATTTTTTCAACTATCATCTTTTTTGTAAAATTGTTTTCATCTCCACCTGCATTAAATACTTCAAAATCAATATTTTTCTTATTTGCATCTAATATCATCTGGATCAATCTAGCAAAATCTTTAACATGACAATAAGGTCGCCATGTATTTTCATCATAAATTAGAAGTTCCCTATCAAAAAAAATATCTTTTGTAAATTCTGAAATTGACAAATCAAATCTCATTCTTGGAGATAAGCCAAAAGCGGTCGCAAATCTTAAAACTACACCGGAATAATTTACTTTCCCCTTTTTATCTAATAAATATTTTTCATTTTTTACTTTAGCTTTAGCATATAATGAAATTGGATTTAATTGGAACCCTTCATCTGCAATTTCATTATCAGCAATTAAACCGTAATTAGAACAAGTCGAAATAAAAATCAATTTTTTAATACAACTTTTGTCATAAAAATCTATACAATACTGAATCCCTTTCTCATTTATTTCAAATGATTGATTCGGATATTTTTTGGTTATCGGATCACCGACTAAACCGGCAAATATTACAACACTATCAACTCCTTCGGAAGCTTTGGATAATTTTTCACTATCATTAATATTCCCATAAAAAAATTTAAAATTTCGTTCCTCTATAAACGGAATTAGTGAAAACTGATGATTATATATATAATTATCCAAAACATTTACAAAATATCCTAATTTTAATAAATGTGCAGAAACTACAGACCCTACATAACCGCCCCCGCCTATTAAAAGTATTTTTTTCATTTTCAGTCTATTAATTTTTCATAAAATTGTGTTTTTTGATTTATTCATTTTCATCATTTATAAAATGTTCATTATATACACTCTGTGCTTTTTCCCAGTTCTCCAATCGTCCAATATCCAACCAATATTCATTTATATCATATTTAGTTATTGGTTCATTTAATTCGAGCATTTTTTTTATAAGTGTATCCATGCCAAAATATTCTTGATTTGGGAAGTATTTAAATATTTCAGGCCTCAAAAAATAAATTCCTGCTAAAATATACATTATTATATCAGGTTTTTCGGCAATTCCTGTTACAATGTTATCCTCAAAGAAAATATTACCAAAATCAAAAGGTGTGACTTCTTTTTTTATTGCAATAGTTAAAAGAGTATTTTGTTCACATGAATAATTGTAAAATTTTCCAAAATCAATAGATGATAAAATGTCACCGTTCATTACAATAAAAGGCTCGTTAAGCTTTTCCTTCAATAGCCATAAAGGACCTGCAGTTCCTAATGGTTTGTCCTCTTTACTTATTTCTAACTTAATTCCGTATCTACTTCCGTCACCAAAAAAATTTTCTATGTATTGGGATTTATAATTTGTTGCTAAATAAACTTCATCAAATCTATATTTTTTAAGTCTTTCAATTTGAATTTCCAATACCGACTTTTCACCTACCGGGAGTAATGGTTTAGGAATAATTTCCGTAAAAGGCCTAAGTCTAACTCCAAGTCCCCCGGCTAAAATCACTGCTTTCATATATATCTCATCTGTTTGAATACCAATATTTAATTTTTATTATGTTAAAACTAGTTGAATTATTCAATTCTTACTGTAATACAAAAATATTTTATCCATTATCATGCCAAATTATATTTGTATTACTATTCAATTAAAATATGTTTAAAATTAAATTTAATTTGTAAACTTGGTCAATTATTTCAAAGAATCTTTTTATAAATATCTATCCACTCTTTAATAAAAATCGACCAATCAGAAAAGGCGAGCAAAGTATCATCATTAATCACACACTTTTCCTTTTCAATTTTGAAATTTTTTAATACAAATGCTAATTCTTCACTGATGTTTTGAAGACTTTTTATTCTTCTAAAGTAATACCCTTTATCTATTAGATCATCATATGGCAACCAACTTCCGGTAATAACAACATTTTTTGTATATAAATATTCTCTCATTGAATTACTAAACGCATCTGTTGTTAGTAAGTTAATAAAGATATCAGATGCATATCGAATCATACACACTTGACTAAAGGATAAAAAACTTCTAAAATAAATAAATTGAATTGGTTTGGATGAATAATATTCAATTATCTTATCTTTTTCAGCTTCAGTAGCTCCATATGTTAATGGAAGCAAAAAAATGATATTATTAAGATTTTCTATTATTGTTCTTTCTTTTAATAATAGATCAAGAATTTCAATATGTTTATGGTTATAATCCGCTTGATACCCGATTGTTATAATAATTTTGTTCGTGTCCAAATTTAGGATTTTTTTACAATCAATTTTAGAAATAGAGTTCATTAATTCACGTAATTGATTAAATATATCAGCTCCCATTTTAACAAATTTGATTGTTTTGTTTTCGTAATTTGGATATTTCATTCTAAATTTCGATATAATCAAATCATTTTTTCTCATAGTTATTAAATCTGCCTGGTCATATATTTTTGTACGATATTGATCTTGTATCTCAGTTGACCTTAATAAATCGCTACCCCAAATATTAACAATAATTTTTTTACATTTTAGCTTTAAAATGGGTAGTACATTTGCGATCGCACATTCTACATAATGGACTTGGGCAATATCATAATCATCATCAAGCTCAAATAATGCTGCTATTTGACTGTAAAATCTAATAGTATTTTTACTGTTCTCATCGAAAAGTTGTAATGCATTCTGATTGATATACTTATTTGCACAAATAGTTCTATATCCTAATTTTGTAGAATTATCAGATGTAATATCATAGAAAGTAAATAAATCAATTTTACTAACTTCAGTATCTCTTTTCAACCATTCGGCTTTTTCAATAATATAATTATTATTTACATCGCCAATTATAAGAATTTTCATAACTTTTCTTTTTAATTAAAAAAATCTCAATTCAACCTTATACAGTTAACACTTTTTGATAAGCCATCTATAAAAGATTTTTATAAATTTGTAACCATTCTTTAATGATAATTGACCAATCAGAGTATTTCAACAATTCATCATTATTAACTTCACATTTTTCTTTTTCAGCAAAATAATTATCCATTACAAAACTTAGCTCTTCACCAATATCTTCAACTCTTTTAACAGTCCTAAAGTAAAAACCATCATCTTTCAAGACATCATAAGGGAACCACTTTCCTGTAATAATAATATTTTTAGCATACATATACTCCCTAAATGAATTGCAAAAGTCATCTGTTGTTGCAAGGTGAATAAATATATCAGAGACATATCGAATAAAACAAACTTGCTCTTTACTCAAATATTTATCAAAGAATATAAAATCAATATTATTTTCATTAAAATAATTAATAACCTTATTAAAATATTCTTTATCCACCCCATAAGTTAAAGGCAAAACAAATAATATTCCCGGTAAGTGTTTTTTAATATTTTCATTCCTTAAAATATTATCAACAACTTCTAAGTGTCGTTGTTCGGCAAAATAATTATACCCAATTGTAACTATTATTTTATTTTGGTCTATATTTAAAATTTTTTTGCATTCTAATTTTGAAATTGATTCCATGATTCCTTTTAAAACGAGAAAAATATCGGCACCATATCTTACATCAACTACTTTATCAATATTTATTGTCGGATATTTACTCGAAAATATGTTAATCATAAATTCATTTTTAGTCATTGTAATTACATCTGCTGATTCATATAGAATGTTTCGATAATAATCTTGTTCTATAGTCGAACGTAATAGATCACTACCCCATATAGATAGTACTATCTTTTTACCTATTTTTCTAAAATGAGGCACTAGTGAAATTAGTCCAACATCCACAAAATGTACTTGAATAATATCATAATAGCTTTCAATGTTTTTAAATTCTTGTATCAGAATATAGTTACTAATAATATTTTGAGCCAAATTATCGAATTGTGCTAAGATTTCAAAATCTATTTTGCTATAATAATTTAAAATTTTATTAAAAGCACTTAAATCTAATTTTTTATTTGGTGAAGTTGTTGTAAAAATGTCAACTAATTCAACATTATCATCTTTTTTAAGCCAATTGGATTGCTCTAAAATATAGGTACTATTACAATCACCAACAATTAATATTTTCATGCTACTCCTTAACAAAAACTTAATTTCACTAAAATATCTATTACATAAAAAACTTCATCTGTTTTACTGACAATTATTTTAGAGTTAGGCACTTTTATTCCACTACCCATCTTACAACTTCAAATACTTCGGCATATTTTGTGCCAATTTGTGTGCCGCGGGTAATTGCTAAACTTTTTACAAATTCGTCTGTTGCGTAATTTCTCCCTTTTTGCGAATTATAACAATCTAATGCTTTAAATTTTAGATTTAATTCCTTTTCACCAAAAATAATAAAACAATTTGTTGAAAAATTTAGATTATTCCACGGCAACTCATAACATAGTATCGATCTCCGCTTAAATGCTCTTAATCCTTCATGTGCAATTGTTGTGTGGTCTTGGTGCAAGTCTGAAATTGAAGGCATAAAAACTAAATCCGGATAGATATCTTTATTTAGTTTAACTAAATCTTCCAAAATCTCTTGCCTATGATAAGCAAAGTTTCTTACTTTGTATCGGTACAGCAACAGATTTTTTTCATTTATGCCGAGTATTTTTGTAGCGGCTTTTACTTCAGTTTCCAGTATGTTTTTGGGAAAAGGAGGAGGTACGGATTCTTCTGCCAACGAAAATGCGGCATAATAGACTTCTTTCCCCTGTAAAACAAATTTTGCAATAGATGCACCGCACCCAAATTCTCCGTCATCTGTATGCGGAGCTAAAACTAATATTCTATTTACTTGATCAAACATCTATAACTTACTCAATTTTTTTTGAATTTCAACATACTCTTTAATTGGTTTAGCCGGAAACCCTACATAAGTTTGATCTGCCGGAACAGATTTAATTACTACCGTTCCTAAGCCGAGTGTTGTATTTTCGCCTACTTCAATCGAATTCATAACTGATACGGAAGGAGCTACCCATGCTCTATCGCCTATAACAGTACTCCCTCCTATCATACTATTTGCTATCACCACGGCATCTTCACCAATTACAACATTATGTGCAATATGAACCAAATTATCAATTTTAGCCCCTTTTTTTATTAAAGTATTACCCAAAGTTCCTCTATCAATACATGTATTTGCACCAATTTCCACATTATCTTCAATTATCACTCCTCCTATATGAGGAAATTTCTCCATTTTTCCTTCAGCGTTTCGTTGATATCCAAAACCGTCCGCTCCTATTACCGTTCCGGCATGAATTGTTACGTTTTTCCCTATTTTTACATTATCGTAAATATAACAATTACCATATATTTTTGTACCTCTGCCAATTTCACTTTTTCCTATATACGTAAAAGCACCTATAAAAACTTCGTCATCTATTTTTGCAACTTTTTCAATACAAGATTTTTCATGAATAAAAAAGTTATCATTTTTGTTAAAAAATTTATCTACAATACGCAAAAAAGTAAGTTTGGGGTTCTGAACTCTTATAATAGCTTTATCTTTTAATAAATTCTCATCAACCGCAAATGAATTATCACAAATAATTAAACAAGATTTAGTGTTTTTGATTAAATCGTTTTTATTTGGTTTTTTAGGATTTATCCAGCAAATAGAATTTTTATCGGCTTCCGTAATTGGTTTTGCCGCATTAATAACTATCCCTTCTTTATTACCCAAAAGAACGTATGCTTCTTCTAACGAATTTATAATTTCTTCTACTTTTATCCGTATTTCCATATTTATTCTTTATAATTATTTATTCTTTATAATTATCTATTATTTCTATTACTTTTTCAAGTTCTGTATTACCTTCAAATAATACTTTTACCATATACAGATATACTTTTAGTTCCTCAATTACTCCCGAATCAATAAA
>CALGLM010000013.1 GCA_937930275.1 uncultured Ignavibacteria bacterium | reverse complement strand
GCAAGTCCTACCGGTTCAACCGCCTATTCGTTATCTGTAGGGGGACCAATTGTAGGTCCAAATGCGGATGCAATTACTATAAGCCCAATTTCGCCCCACTCGTTAACTATGCGCCCCTTAGTACTTTCGGCTCAGCAGAAAATAAAAGTAATTGCAAAATCGCAGCATAAATCAATTCAAATTAATTCTGACGGGCAGCGTGTAGAAAACTACTTAACCCCGGTGCAGTTTGTTTTTAGAAAAAGCGAAAAATGTTTAAAGCTTGTAAAACCGGCAACAGCCAATTATTTTGAAACCTTACGAAATAAATTAATGTGGGGTTTTGACGTACGAAACAACAATTAGAGGTATAAATGAAAACATTATTGGTGTTATTTTTGTTTTTGGGGGGAGCGCTATATGCACAAGATAATAAATCTTTTACTTATTTTGACGAAAAATCGGGAAAAGATTGCTTGATTGGCGAGTGCGATCGAACTGCTTTTTACGACACTCTGTTTACTTCGTGGTTTGATGAGGAATATGAAAATTACGTAATAGATACAGAAGAAGCGGCAAATTTTAAAAGAGAAATTTTATCGGTAGATATTGTTATTGTAATGGGGACTTGGTGCAGCGATAGCAGACGTGAAGTTCCAAGATTCTTTAAAATTTTGGATTATGTTTCGTATCCCTCCGAAAATGTTAAGATAATTGCCGTTAATAGGGAAAAGAAAGGGATTGATACGGAAACAGATAATTTAAATATAAAATTTGTTCCTACATTTATTATATATAAACAAGGTAACGAGATAGGGCGAATAATAGAGACTCCGTCCGTTTCTTTAGAAAAAGACTTAACGGCAATACTTATGCAAACTGAAAATTAAAGATCGGTGAACGATATACTTAATTGTTCGTCATCCGAATTTTCGACAAAATCGTTTATGCTGCCGGTATAAGCCGTCTCTTGTATATTGTTTTTCTTTTCGTCCTTTAAATTATTATATGAATAAATATTATGCTTATAATTACGCATAATTATTTTTTTATCATCTTTGTGCAGTATATACTTTGGTAAAATCGGAATTTTTCCGCCTCCTCCCGGTGCATCAATCATAAAGTGGGGAACTGCCATTCCGCTTGTATGACCTCGCAAATTTTCTATTATCTCAATACCTTTATCTACTGATGTTCTAAAGTGCATCGTTCCTTTAGTTTCGTCTGCCATAAATAGATAATAAGGTCTAACCCTAATTTTTAATAGTTTTTGCATTAGTTCTTTCATTACGGCAGGGTCATCGTTTATATCTTTCATTAATACTGCTTGGTTATTTACCGGGCAGCCTGCATCTGCAAGCATTGTACATGCTTTGCTACTTTCCGCAGTAATTTCCCAGGGGTGATTAAAGTGTGTATTTATATAAACGGGATGATGTTTTTTTATAATTGAGCATAATTTGGGAGTAATGCGCTGTGGCAAAACGCAAGGCATTCTTGTGCCTATACGTATAATTTCTACATGCGGAATAGCACGTAAACGAGTTAATATTTTATCCAACAGAATATCCGTAAGCATCAGCGGATCGCCTCCGCTAAGTATTACATCTCTTATTTCGGTATGCTGTTGTATATATTCAAATGCAGACTCAAGTTCTCGCATCGAAATTTTTTCGCTATCTCCCACTTTTCTTTTTCGAGTGCAAAATCGGCAATACATGCCGCATTGACTGGAAATTAAAAACAGACACCTATCGGGGTATCTGTGAGTAATATTAGGAACGGGACTCATAGCGTCTTCATTAAGCGGGTCGTCATATCCGCTAAAGTCATCAAGTTCTTTCTCATCCGGTACGCATTGCAGCCAAATCGGATCTCCCGGATATCTAATTAATCCCAAGTAATATGAATTAATTCTTGCTTGAAAAAAATTGTCTAATTTTTCGGCAACTTCTTTTTTTAAGTTAAATTTTTCAACCAATTGATCTACGGAGTGTATTGACTCGCGGATCATTTGTTGCCATAGTTCCATTTTATTTACCCTTTCTGAAAATATTTCCCAAATACTATTAAACTATCACCTACAGAGTAAAAGTCTCTTATCTCGCTTACAATTGAATAGCTGTTTCTAAAGTAAAACTTTCTGGTTGCTTCGTATTCTGTTTTTGAAGAAGTTTCCGCAATCATCCACCTTCCGTTATTTATTTTTACAAAATTTTCGGCATCGGTTAATAACTTTTGTCCTATTCCTTTATTTTGTTCTTCGGGATTAACAACAATCCAGTATAAATCGTAAACAGCGTCCGTCAGCGGTCTTTTTCCTATTATATAATAACCTATTATTTTTTCGTTTTCTTCATATACAAACGAATAATAATCGCTATTTATATTATTAATAGAATCATTAATAAGTTCCATTGCAACTGCTTTTTCTTCAGTGCTGAAAATATCAACCGCATAGGTAATTTCTTCCAATATTTGCTTATCTGTTAATTTTATCTTTCTAATCATTTTTATTCCTGTTTTGCTAATGTTAAAATGGTGTGTAAAAGTTCCGGATATTCAATTCCTGCCGCTTTTGCAGAATTTGCAAATCCGCTATCGGGCATTATGTCCGGATTTGGGTTTATATCAATTACGTAAGGTATGTTGTTTTTGCTTAGTCGTATGTCAACACGTGCATAACTTTTACACTGTAACGCATTAAAAGCTTTTAATGCCGTTTCAGTTAAAAGTGTTTTTATATTTTGGGAAATGTCTGCCGGTACTTTTGGCATTGTTCCTTTGTAATAAATGCTTTCGGAGCTCCATTTGGCTTCGTAAGATACTATATTCGGTAAGTTTTGCGGTAGTGTAAAACAAATTTCACTTATAGGCAATATAGTATTCCCCAATAAGCCGATATTAAATTCTCTTCCTTCAATATATTCTTCTATTATTAAATCTTGTTTATATATTGAAGAAACATATTTTATCTGTTCCTTTAATTCAATATTATTATTTACAATCGATTTTTCGCTTATTCCAATTCCGGCATCTTCATAAGCGGGTTTAATTATTAAAGGATAATTTAAATTAATATTGTTAGGCAATTGTTCGTTTAATTTTTTAACGGCGTAATACGGAGTCGGAATATCATTTGAAATTAATATTTGTTTGGTAATTATTTTATCAATACATGCTGCCAAAGTAAGTAAGCCGTTTCCCGTAAATTTTAATTCCAAAAGCTCAAGTAAACCCGCAAAGTTGCTTTCTAATGACGAAATTCCGTTAATTGATTCTACTAAGTTAAAACAAATATCTGGCGTAATTCCTTTTATTTTGTTTATAATATCTAAAATATCATTATCAACTTCTAATGTTTCAATTTTGGAATAATATTTTGAAAGGTTAGAAATAATTATTTCAAGGTTATCCTTAATTTCTGTTTCGGATAAGTAATTTACCGTTTCCGAATTTTTACCCGTGTAATCGGTATAATTAACCAACGGTTTATTAAAACAAATCAGTACTTTATCGGGGGTTTTCATTTTAGATTATATCTTTTACACCCTTCGTTTAATACGCTGTTAATCATATCATTATAATTTAAACCTGCTGCGCGTGCTGCTTTTGGATAGCAGGAGTTGGATAAAGGATCGGGTAAAATACCCGGTAAAGGATTTATTTCAATTATATTGGGAATATCATTTTCATCTAAACGTATATCTATTCGTCCCCAGTCCTTGCATTCAAGTGCGTTATATGCGGCAATTGCGCAATTTTTTATAGCTGTTTCAGTTTCGGCGTTTAATAATGCCGGACAAGTAAAAATATCTAAGGGATTATCTTTGGTGTCGGCAATCCATTTTGCTTCAAATGAATATATAGGGGCTAAATCCAAAGGTAATGACGAAAAATTAATCTCAATAATAGGCAGTACTTTCAAATTGGGTTTATTGCCGAGTAAAGCTACGGTAAACTCGCGCCCGCTTAAAAATTTTTCTATTATACAAGGTTGTTTGTAAGTTAATAAAGTGTTTTCTACTCTTTTATATAGTTGGTCTCTATCGTAAACCAAGCATGAATTATAAATCCCTTTACTGCTTCCTTCTGCTAAAGGTTTTACTATTGCGGGTAAAAACTCCGCACAAGTTTCTATCTGTTCTAAATTTTCAATTAATTTATACTTTGGAGTAGGAATATTATTATAATATAATATTTGTTTGGTTCTGGCTTTATGCAATGTTGAAGATAATGTAAGCGGGTCGCTACCCGTATAAGGAATTTCTAAATATTCGCAAATAGCAGGTACAAATGCTTCGCGGTTAATTCCTTTTTTACCTTCTGCAATATTAAAAACAATATCGGGTTTTGCAGATATTAAATTGTTATAGCAATTTATATCGGCTTCTATAAGTGTAACCGAATGGTTAATTGATAAAGCGTCTTTAACGGCTAAAATGGTTTCTTCCGTATCCCATTCCGCATATTCGTCTTCATCGCAATTAGCACCTTCAATAACATCCGGTTTTATGTTATATGTTAATGCTACGTTTAGTTTTTTAATTTCGCTCAATTTTATAAATTTATAATTGAAAATTTATTAACTAAATACAAGAAAAAATAAATAAAACATGAAAAAATATAACATTTTTTAATATTATCAAATAAAATAATTTATAAGTAATTGTTAGATGTGATAAGAATCAAAAATAAAATTTTTAACGGTAATTGGTGTTAAAAAAAGTAAAAGTAATATTCCTAACAATATCAGTTAATAAAACGACAAAACTTTAAAAATAAGACTATGGTAAAAATCCGAATATAAAAATATCGCTATCCCCAGGTTTAAAAAAATTAAGGCTGACAAAAAGTCAGCCTTAAAAATTATCCCCCGTGTGGACTCTATTGTACTTTTCTTGGTCGGCCGGGTTTTTTAGGCAAAACGGCTTTAACGGCTTTTTTAACTGCTTCTTTATCAGCTAAATCGGCTTGTCCTTTTACCGCCTGAATATACTTCCTTACCGTTTT
>CALGLM010000012.1 GCA_937930275.1 uncultured Ignavibacteria bacterium | reverse complement strand
ATTGCAGCCTTATTTAACATACAATATTTAACAATTAACCTATATTTATTTCTCCTGAAAATCCGATTAAAATCCTGTAAATCTTGGTTCTATTTAGCACTAAACACTAAGCATTAAACACTAATTAATTCCCTTCAAACAACTTAACCACTTCTTCAAGCGTAACATCCTTTTGCTGGTCATCCAAATCAATTACTACTAAAAATCCTTTATTAAAGCCGTAATTTATAAATGCATTAACTAACTCAACTTGGTCGCTTTGAATAAGTTGACCGGTTATTGGATTCCATACTTCGGCAGCACATAAACACCCGTAAGTGGGAGTATTGGGAAAGAAAGGGGAATCTTTATAATAAGTCGGGTCAACGGTAGTTCCGTGTGAAATAATTTCGTTTCTTCCTGCTTTACCTGCGTAATAAGCTTCGTAAATAGGGGTGTAATTTTGCCATGATTTTGGGAGCATATTTTTATACATCTCGATATTCCAATCGGATTTACTTAATGAAGAATCGTGAAAATAGGCAGCGGGGGAAACTTCATAAGGTAATGTAAGCTCAATAGTTGTTGTTGGACCAATAAATTTATTGGTAGATAAGCCAAATTTTTGGATTGAAAAAATACCCTGCGGAGTGTTGCCGTTGGTTAAATAACCGGGCATATTTGTAACCGCACGTGCAAGTTGCTTAATATAAAAAGGAGTTCCGTTGTTATTTGTAAATAACTTCCCGTCAATCTTTCTAATAACTGTTATACCTTGGTAATCTCTATTTTTACGTTGAAAACTAAAAACAATAGGATAGCCGTTTTTTATGTTGTGTGAAATTAAGTCCTTTACATTTGGTCTTTGCGGTGTATTTTCATCTAAATTTGCGGCAAGCATGTATAAAATGGGGCTTTCTTTATATTCGGGGAATTTTTTCGTCATATTTTTCGTTATTTCTGCTTTATCGTAACCGTTACGTATTAAATAATTTGCACACATTGCAAATAGTTTATCATTGGTTTCCGATGCCATTATATTAGCAATCGGTTTTAAAAATTGTGTTGGATACATTGAATAAATAACTTGCAGCAACCATCTTTTAAAATTTAAGGGATACGAAGAATAATTAAACAAGATTTTATCAATGTCGTTTTTAATTTTATCTGTTTTGTAATTAATTAATTCCATGCCCCAAAATGCATCTGAAAGTTTGTCGTAGTTTATCGAATCGGATAAACCGGCAAAAGTTTCTTCTATTAATTTAACTTGGTTATCGGTAAGTTCTTTTCGTGCTTCTTTGGTAGTAATTTTGGAAGAAATATCTGAAGTATTTAACTGAGCAAATAAATTAAAATTAACAATAACAAATAAAAACAATAACTTTTTCATCAATATCTCCGCAAAAAAATATTTATATTATGTAATAATACATAAAGCAGGGTAATTAAAAAAGTCAAAAAAAATTAAATTATTGCAGTTTTATAACCCGAGTAATTGTCCTTTAATGAACTAATTTAAATATTGGTCGGTTTTATTAATAAATTAATCAATAAAACTAAGGAGAATTATGTTATCAGTTGGAAAACAATTTCCGGTATTTAGCAAAAAAGCAGTTGTATCAACGGAGTACGGTAAAGAGTTTGCGGTAATTAGTAACGAAGATTACAAAAAAGATGGTAAATGGTTGGTAATGTTTTGGTATCCTAAAGATTTCACTTTTGTATGCCCGACCGAAATAGCAGAATTTAATAATCAATATGCAAAATTTGAAGAAAGCAATGCATATTTAGTAGGTGCTTCTACCGATTCGGAATTTGTACATTTAGCATGGAGAAAAGACCATAAAGATTTAAAGAATTTACAATTTCCGTTATTGGCAGATACATCCAAATCGCTTGCAGAAGATTTAGGAATTTTAGAAGCAGACGAAAAAGTTGCATATAGAGCTACATTTATTGCCGATCCTGAAGGAGTTATTCGTTTTGTAAGTATGAACGATTTATCGGTCGGAAGAAATGTTGATGAAATATTAAGAGTGTTAAAAGCACTACAAACTAACGAACTTACGCCTTGCAATTGGAAATTAGGCGATGATACTTTGCACGTTTAATTTAAAAGTTTAAACTTATAAGCTTCTTTTATTACAAATTTTGTAATTTAAGAAGCTTTTTTTATTTTTTGAACTAAATTAATATTTTTTTTGTTTCGCCTAAAAGAATGAAAATACTTTTAAAGTATTTTCCTAAGAAGTAAAAATATGGGAGCAATTGTATATTGGTCTATAATCCGCAGCGCTATACTAATTCCTATTCTGTGGTTGCTTTTAGAGTATAGAGTTTTGGAATATAATACGTGGTGGATATTAGGAATAATATCTATATACGGAGTAATTATACATCCGGCAGTAATACAGTACCAATTATTTTTACAAAAAAATAAAGAAATAATAAATCATACTTTATGCAGCAGCTGCAAAAATTTTGACAAATCTGCAGTTTTATGTTTAAAGCACGATAAACACCCCAGTAAATATGAACTTCCGTGTGACGGAATAGACTGGGAGCCGGACGTAAAAAGCTATGAAGAAGAAGAAATTAATGATTGAAGAAGAAGACAAATCGGACAAAACAAAATTTTGTACAGAGTGCGGAGATACTTTAGATGATTTTGCGGTAACCGATAACGCAAAAGATGTTCAAAAAGTAAAAGATAATTTTGATAATTGTAAAAAAACCGGAAAATTTAAGGGAGAAGAATGTTCAAAGCTTTTTATTGCTTCAAAGCTTGAAGACCTTCCTTACGAAGACGAAGATTTTTAATCAATTCCTCAGCAGCATCTACAAACCTTACTCCCGGACGAAAATAAACATTAGGATTAATTGTAATTACTCCGTTGTTTTTTATAGCGTCAATTTTTTTCCATTCCGGATATAACTTAAGTATTTTTTTTGCAATCTCTTTATCTTCATAAGAAAAGATTATAAAAGACGGGTTACGCTTTAATACTTCCTCTCTATTTAAGATAGGATAATTAACTTTGCTATCATAAACAATATTTTTATAACCTGCTAATCTAATATATTCGTTTAAAAAGGTCTTATTGCCGGCAACAATTAAGGGTTTAAGTTCAATAATAAACATAATGTATTTATTTGTATCACTACTATTAAAAGCAGTCAATTTGTTAATTCTGTTATCCCAGCCGGTAATTATTGAATCCGCCTTTTTTGTAACGCTAAAAATATTAGCTAAATCCTTAAATGTTTTTTTTATACCGTCATAATTTCGGGGATTGGAAACAAAAACTTTAATTCCTAAATCTCTCAGTTTTTTATAACTTTCTTGAGTGTTTCCCTCTATAGTAACAAAAACTAAATCGGGTTTAAGCATTAAAACTTTTTCGGCATCTACATTTAGTAAATCACCGACCTTTGTAAT
>CALGLM010000011.1 GCA_937930275.1 uncultured Ignavibacteria bacterium | reverse complement strand
ATTCCGATAAAGACAGATTGTAATTTACATCATAGTTTTTGCTTGCCGGTTCTTCATATAAATGATAATAAATAGAACCGAAATTTCCGGTATTGGAAATAGTTGCTCCTGTATGGCTTGTAAAATTTAAACTATCAATTGTACGACTGCTGTTAAGTTTAAAATCAAAAATTTGTTCCGAAACATACGAAGTTTGAATTAACGAATAGTTGTTTGGATAATTAAAAAATACTTTCCCGTTCTTATAATTTAATAATTGAACGTAAGTTAGTTCTACAACTATTAAGGAATCGTTTGTAATTTCTTGCGGAATAGAAAAATATAATGGAGTTGTGCCTAAATATTGTTGAATTTTTATATTTGTATTTCCCCCGGGGTGGGTAGTATCTTGGGGTGTTGCCGCAATATTTGCCTGATACCATAAATTATTAACTTTCCACATCAGTTTAGAAGCACTTGCTCCGTTTGGTAACGGAAAGCCATATTTAACATTAACATCAATCCCTAACTCGTTTTTGAATGTTTGGGTCGTTTTAATAACGGCAACTTGATTATTAACTGTAACTTCAACTTTTGACGAAACCAACTTTAAACAAATTCCGTTTTCATCGTTAAAAATTGCAATACCGTTTCCAAATAACGGAAGACTAATATAAAGAAAAAAAAGAATTAAAGCTTTTTTCATTTCAAAACCTCATTTTGTTTCCCCTAAAATTAGATAAAATTATCCGCATTTGCAAATTATTAATTTTTAATGTGATTTGTAGCACTTAGAAAAAAAAGCGGAACTATGGAAACTATATCTTGACATTTAAGTTTCCATAGTGTATATTTGGATAAGAAGATTAAAAAAATAGGAAGAGATGAAAGAAGAAAAAGAAAATATTGTGAAATATACTTCCGAAATATTATTTACGTTCGGATTTAATACTGTAACCATGGATTCCATTGCACAAGGCTTAAGAATGAGCAAAAAAACACTTTACAAATATTTTACAAGTAAAGAAGATTTACTGGATGCAGTAATTGAAATGGTTACACAAAAACTCAAAGTTAAGATTGAGGTAGTAATTAATAGTGAACTAAATGCTATAGAAAAATTATTTAACGTACTTAAAATTGTTATTGAAACGCTTAGCAGACTTAATCCCGACTACTTACAATTTATGAATGCAAAAGGATTTAGGCAGTGGGAAAAAATTGAAAACTTTAGAAAACAGATTGTAGCAAAAAATTATGCAAAAATAATTGAGCAGGGAAAATCTGAAGGACTTGTTGAAGATAAACCTACAATAATTTTAATTACGGGTGCATACGGAATAGTAAAAAGTATTGTTAATCCTGAATTTGTGCTGAACAATAATTTTTCGTTTGAAACTGCCGCAAAATATGCTATCGGTATGGTAATAAATGCATGTGCTACCGAAAAAGGAAAACAATTATTTAATAAACTTAGTAAGGGACTTTAATATGAAAAACTTGACAATAATTTTGTTATTACTCGGGTTAATTGGTTGTTCGGGTAACGATGATACAAATACAATAGAAGAATCAGGTACTATAGAAACAAAAGATGTAATAGTAAGTGCACAAGTGGGAGGAGTAATTTTAAAACAATTACGTGACGAAGGGGATATAGTTAAAGAAGGGGATACTTTATTGATAATTGACCATGAAAGTTTAGATTTACAGTTAAAGCAATCCGAGGCATTAGAGCAGGGGGCAAAAGCACAATACGATTTACTTATTAACGGTGCAAGAAAAGAAGATATAAAATCATCGGGTGAATTATTAAATCAAGCTAAAGCTAATTTTGAATTAGCCGAAAAAGATTATAATAGGATGAAAAATTTATATGACCTGCAAGCAATAACAAAAAAACAATATGATGAAGCAGAAACAAGGTTTACGGTTACAAAATCGCAATTAACGGCTGCCGAGCAGTCATTTAATAAAATTAAAAATTTAGCACGAACCGAAGAAAAAGAACAGGCTAAAGCTAATTTGGATAAAAGTTCGGCAGCAGTTTTGTTAATTAAAAAAAGTATAAAAGATTGTTACGTAACTTCGCCTTTAAACGGAGTAATTGCCAAACGGTTTAATGAAAAAGGAGAATATATAGCTCCGTTGGGTTCACTTTTCAAAATTTCGAATCAGGATGACATAGAAATAAAAATTTATATTTCGGAAACTGATTTAGGTAAAGTAAAAATAGGACAGGAAGCTAAAATATCGGTAGATAGTTATAAAGATAAAACTTATAACGGAAAGGTAATTTATATATCACCTGAAGCGGAATTTACTCCTAAAAATATTCAAACAAAAGATGAAAGAACTAAATTGGTTTATGCCGTAAAAATAAAAGTAAAAAACGAGAACGGCGAGCTAAAAAACGGTATGCCGGCTGATGCAATAATCAATCTAAACTAATAATTATGAACACAATTATAAATATAGAAAGTATTACCAAATCATATGGTGATGTTGTAGCCTTAAATAATTTAACCCTTTCTGTAAAAAAAGGAGAAATGTTTGGTTTAGTTGGACCAGATGGTGCCGGAAAAACCACAACAATTAGAATATTGTGCGGTCTTATAGGTTTTGAAAAAGGGAAAGCAGAACTTTTAGGACAAGACGTAAAAAAACACTCTTCCGAAATACAAAAAAAAATAGGTTATCTATCACAAAAATTTAGTTTATACGGTGATTTAAGTATTGATGAAAACATAGAGTTTTTTGCAGATATTCATAATGTAAAAGACTATAATTCAAGGAGGGAAGAATTGCTTGAATTTACAAGGTTAAAACCGTTTAGAGATCGTTTAGCTGATAGACTATCGGGAGGTATGAAACAAAAACTTGCGCTTGCTGCCAGTTTAATTCATAAACCCGAAATATTATTTTTAGACGAACCTACTACAGGAGTAGATCCGGTTAGCAGAAGAGATTTTTGGAAAATTCTTTCCGGCTTGCTTAAAGAAGGTATAACAATATTTATGACTACTCCTTATTTGGACGAAGCCGAAAGATGCAACAGAGTAGCTTTAATGAATAAAGGGAATATTTTAGCACTGGATACACCGTCTGAAATTAAAAAAAGTATAGGCAAAAAAGTTATTGAACTGACTGTTTTGCAGGTAAAAGAAGTATTTGAAAAGTTGAAATCGATTTATGGATATGATGTTCAGATGTTCGGTGATAAGATAAATATAGTAGTAACAAATTATGAAGAAGAAGAAATAAAAATAAAACAGATTGTTGAAGAAATGAATAAAACAATTATTTCCATAAGAACTATTTCACCGTCATTGGAAAATGTATTTATTAACTTAATAAAAGAAGCAAATTAAAAACGGTATAAATATGAAAAATTTAATAATATTATTGCTATTGGCAATATCCGTAAATATCAGCGGACAAGCAAAAAAACTTGGACTTGTAGAAAGTTTACAAATTGGAATGGAAAACAACAAAGATATAAAAGTCGCCGAATCCGTATTAAGACAGAGCAGTGCAGAAATAAAAGAATACGGTGGTTATATGCTACCAAAGCTATCTTTATCGGCTGCATTTAGTAGATTAAGCGAAGTTGACCCGTTTCAAATTACAGTCCCTTTTTCACCGACTCCGATAAAAGTACAAGATGCAATATTAAATAATTACAATTTTAGGTTAAGTTTACAGCAGCCAATATTTACAGGCTTTAAATTAAGTTCGTTAAAAGAATCGGCATTAAATAAATTTAATGCTAATGAAACAGAATTAATAAACGAAAAGAATAAAACCGCATTAAATATTATAACAGCATATTATAATTATTATAAAACCATAAAAATTCTAAAAATAGTTGAAGAGAATTCCGTAAAACTAAAAAAACATTTAGATGATACAAAAAGTTTTGTGGAAAACGGATTGGCAACAAAAAACGACTTATTAAAAATTGAAGTGCAATATAACAACAACGAATTATTAAGAATAAATGCCGCTAATAACGCCGAAATAGCACGAACACAGTTTAATAAAACATTGGGTATAGAATTAAATGCGAAAACAGAAATAGATTTGTTAGAACCGAATACAGAAGAAATAAAAGCGGATTACAATAATGACTTAGCGGTTGCATTAAAAGAACGATTGGAATTAATATCGTTAAATTATAAGTTGCAATCGGCAGATAACATGGTTTCGGCGGCAAAAAGTAGTCATTTCCCGAGCATATATTTAAATGGCAACTTTTATTACAACAGACCAAACTCCAGAGAGATGCCACTTAAAGATGAATTTAAAGATACTTGGGATGTTTCGTTATCACTAAGTTGGGATATATGGGATTGGGGTGTTACTTCGGCAAAAGTTGAGCAATCGGAAGAAATTAAAAATCAATTAAGTACTAAGTTCGAACAATTGAAAGAAAACATTGAGCAGGAAGTTTATTCAAATTATTTAAAAGTAATTAGCGAATACAATAAAATAAAAGTCAGCCGTTTAATGTTAAGTTCTTCCGAAGAAAACTATAGAATTAGTAAAGAAAAATATAATAATCAATTATTAAATAGTACTGAATTACTGGACGCGGAATCAAATTTGTTGGATTCGCAAATAAGCTTAACAAATTCAATTATTGATTATGAATTAGCGTTAACAGCCTATAAAAAATCATTAGGCAAAAAATTATATTAACAGGAATAAAATGAAATCTATAATAGTAGATAAACTAAGAAAAGAATTTGGAAAATTTGTTTCTGTAAATTCGGTTTCGTTTGAGGTTGAGCAAGGGGAAATATTTGGATTTTTAGGAGCAAACGGTGCAGGAAAATCCACAACAATAAAAATGTTGTGCGGCATTTTAGAGCCTACAAGCGGAGATGCAACGGTAGGAGGGTACAGTATAAAAAATCAGCCTGATAAAGTTAAGCAAAATATAGGCTACATGTCACAAAAATTTTCTCTTTATAATGATTTGACGGTTGACGAAAATATAAATTTTTTTGGCGGAATATACGGTTTAACAGGTAAAGAGTTGTATGAAAGAAAAAAGTGGGTTTTAAAGGCAGCAAATTTAGTCGGAAAAGAGAATTTGCTTACAGGATCGTTACCAGGAGGGATTAAACAACGATTAGCATTAGGTACTGCGGTTATACATAAACCTAAAATAGTGTTTTTGGACGAACCCACAAGCGGTGTTGATCCCATTAGTAGAAGAAATTTTTGGGATTTAATAAATGAACTTTCTAATGACGGCATAACAATTTTTGTTACTACGCATTATTTGGAAGAAGCGGAATTTTGCAATAATATTATTTTAATAAATGCTGGTAACTTAATTGCCGAAGGAAGTTCTAAAAAATTGAAGGAAGAATATATTAATAAAGATTTATTTGAAATTGAGTGCGATAATATAGTGGATGCATTATCATACTTATCCGAAGCAGAATTTGTTGAAGAGACTTCTGTTTTTGGCAATCATATTCATATTGCTACAAATAATTTGTTGACGGATAAGAATTTAATTAATGAATACCTTAATAGTAAAAATATAAATAACGTAAAAGCATCTAAAATAACTCCTTCTTTGGAAGATGTTTTTATTCACTTACTGGAAAAGGAGAATAAAAATGTTAAATAGACTTTTAGCTGTTACAAAAAAAGAAATTAAACAAATATTACGTGATAAAAAAATGCTTGCGATATTATTGGGTTTTCCGGCGTTTTTGCTTATAATATTTGGATATGCAGTTGATTTTGACGTTCATCACGTTAAAACGGTAATATTTGATAAAGATAATTCGGAGAAAAGCAAAAAGTTAATTGAAGAAACAATTAACTCGGAGTATTTTGATTTAATTGGATATATTAGTAAAGATAGCGAAGTAAAATATTTGTTGGACGAAAAAATTGCGCAAGCCGTAGTTATTATTCCCGAAAACTTTGAAAAAGATATATACTCAAAAAATAATCCTATAAAGGTTCAAGTATTAATTGACGGTGTTGACGGTAATACGGCTCAAATTATTAAAAATTATTTTACTGCTGCTATTCAATCGTATGGATTGAAGTTAAATTTGGAAATATTAAATAAAACGGGAATGCAGGTTAAAGAAAACTTTAAGTTCGAGCCAAAGTATTGGTTTAATCCCGAACAAGAATCATCTAAATTTTTAATACCCGGTTTAATAGGTCTTATTTTAGTAATAACAGCAATAATTAGCGTATCCTTATCGTTGGTACGAGAAAAAGAAAGAGGTACAATTGAACAGATTAATGTTTCATCGGTAAGAATAATTGAATTGTTAGTCGGAAAATCACTTCCTTATTTTGTACTGGCATTATTCAATGCAGTTTTTGTTCTTGTTGCCGGATATATATTTTTTGACGTAAAAGTAAACGGAAGTTATTGGCTTTTGCTGCTTTCAACAATAATATTTTTAATGGCATCTTTAAGTATCGGTATATTTATTTCGGTTATTGCGGAAACACAGCAACTTGCTTTTACAATGGCAACGTTCGTATCAATGCTTCCTTCTGTAATATTATCAGGATTTATATTCCCGATAGATAGCATGCCGTATTTAGTACAAATATTAACTAATATAACACCGGTAAAATTCTATATTATAGCATTACGGGGTATAATATTAAAAGGAGTAGGCTTAAATGCTTTTTATATGCAACTTGTATATTTATTAATATTTTTTATTGTATTTATGAGTTTAGCGGCACTTTTTGATTATAGGAAAAAAAAGCTTGCATAAGTTAATTTATACTATACATTAATTTAAATTGGATTAATATAATGAATACAATATTGGTTTTTATAAAAAAAGAATTTTTACAGTTTGTGCGCGACCCAAAAATGTTTGTAATAATTTTAATTGCTCCGGTAGTGCAGTTAATATTTTTAGGTTATGCAGCAAATATGGATGTTAATACGGTATATACAATTGTTTTTGATAAAGATAAAAGCAATGAGTCGGCTGACTTTATAAGAAATTTTGAAAAATCCGGTTATTTTACTATTGTTAATTATGTAAATAATTACGAAGATTTAACAGATTTAATTGATAAAAACAAAGCGCTTGTTGCAATAGTAATACCAAAAGATTTTGAAAAAAATGTAAATTTAAACAGACCTGCTACTGTACAAGCTATTTTTGACGGTTCGGACGGAAATAAATCGGGAATTGCCGGGGGCTATTTACAATCTGTAGTAATTAATTATGCAGGAAAGCTTAATCTTGAATTTATTAACAAACGTGGTATAAAAATTGAAACTTTGCCCAAACTTGAAGCCGAAGTTCGGGTATGGTACAATCCCGAATTAAAAACTCGTAATTTTATGGTTCCGGGTATTGTGGGATTGCTTTTAATGATTATTACGCTACTTTTAACTTCACTTGCAATTGTTAAAGAAAAGGAGATTGGTACTCTTGAACAGCTTATTGTATCACCGATAAAACCATATCAGATGATAATTGGTAAACTGGTCCCTTTTGCATTGTTGGGTTTCATATCTATAATTATTGTTATTACTGTAATGAGGGTGGTTTTTAATATACAAGTAAGAGGAAGTATAATTTTTTTGTTTTTTAGCTCGGGTATATTTATATTAAACTTACTCGGTTTGGGTTTGTTTATTTCAATATATTCAAGAACACAGCAGCAGGCAATGATGTTATCAATTTTTGGACTGATGATGCCGATGATTTTTTTGTCAGGCTTTTCGTTTCCTATTGAAAATATGCCGGTTGTTATAAGAACGGTAACTTACATTATACCTTTAAGATATTTTATGACAATAATTAGAGGTATAATATTAAAAGGTATTGGCTTTGCCGAACTATGGAAAGAACTTTTAATTTTGACAATAATGGGGGTGGTTATATTAACATTAAGTATAAAAGGATTTAGAAAGAAACTTGAGTAAAATTATAAGGGCGAGTGAAATAAACACAAAAAATAATATTAAATGTTGAAGGTTAAAGGTTGAATAAGTGCCGAGTCTTGAGTTCCTATTCGTTATCATCTTTATAATAACGGGTCAGAAAAATGTTAAATATTACACTAATGTAATTTAAAATTCCCGTAGGAAATTATTAATTCACTTGCAAGCGAGTTCTTGTTAATTTTACTTTTCTTTATCTATTATTAAAACATTCCTACGGAATTAGCTGATTTTTATGTGATGTATGTAAAATGAAGGGTAATAAATTCGGGGGCTGTATTTTTGATGCTTTTTTTAAACTTTTGATACAGTCCCGAATTGATAAAAAAATGCATATTATTTATCATTACTTTAAATTGCAACTATCTTTAGATAATTGAAAAAAACCCTAAAAAATATAGCTTACCGGCAACTATTTGAAAATAGCGGTAAATAAAAACAATTAAAAATATAGTAACACTTAATTGACACTATCGTAAGATAGTAATAAACAAATATTATATACTATTTCTCTTTATTATTATTCGGATCAATTTTGCAGGTATTAATGCCAAGCGGACAGTATAAACCGCATCTGCCAAAAAGTCCCGTTGCAAGAGGGATGATACCTATTAAGCCCCACCAACTGTTAAAAACAATTCCGGCAATAATTATTGCAACGCCTAAAATAATTCTTACAATTTTATCGAAACCGCCAACGTTCTTTTCCATTTTTGTTCTCCGTTTTTATTATAAACAAATAAAATGTTAAAAAAGTTTTTTATTGAATAAAATTATTATTAACCGTAATTTTGTATAAAAAGATACGGATGATTAATGCTTAATTATGTATGGTTATTTTTAATTGTGTTGGGTATAGGCTCGGCTTTAACCGTTGATTTAACGGATAGTTATAAAGGCAAATATGATAAAAAAATTGCGTGTGAAATTATAAAAGATAATAACGGCTATAATATAGAAATTACGACTAAAACGTACAACAAACTATTTTCGGGCACTGTAAACAACGATATTAAATTTAAGGTATTAACAAAATTAGATACCTTGAAGAGAGCTCAAAAAATATTGATAGAGAGTAATACTGAGCTTAAAGACGAATTAAAGGTAATTGCAGCCGTTACGGGTAAAGAAGATGATATAGAAGCAAATATTATATTAAATAAAAGCGAAAAAAACGGAAGATATTTCGGAATTTTGCAACCCGAAAAAGTTTCTTTTGTAAAGATGAAAGAAATAACTTCATCGGCTTTAAATTTTGCAAATACTGCCGTTGAAATTGTTTTAGGACTAATCGGAATTATGGCTCTTTGGTTGGGAATAATGAAAATTGCGGAAGAAAGCGGGTTAATTAAACATTTGTCACTACTTGCAAAACCGGTAATGAGATATCTATTTCCGACTGTTCCCGCCGATCATCCGGCAATCGGTGCAATAATTATGAATCTTTCAGCCACTTTTTTAGGTCTGGGAAACGCTGCCACTCCGTTTGGTATTAAAGCAATGGAAGAGCTAAATACACTAAATGATAAAAAAGATACGGCAACAGATGCAATGTGCATGTTTTTAGTGTTAAATACGGCAAGTTTTGCTTTAATGCCGGCTACAGCAATTGCATTAAGGGCTGCAATGGGAAGCAGTCAACCCGCAATAATAATAGGAACTACAATGTTTGGCTCGTTTTGTGCAACTTTGGGAGGTGTTTTTTTAGTAAAACTATTTCAAAATTTTCCTGCTTCATTTAGCGAAGCTTTATTAAGAATAAAAAACGGATACAAAAAGTATATAGGGTTTTCAATAATTATTATTGTAATTTATCAACTATATTATTGGGGAGCAATTGGTTTTATAAGTGCATATATTAGCGGAGATATCTTTAAATCTGTTATTCAGGTTATTTCCATTATTGCAATACCGGCATTAATAGGAACGTTTGTTTTAATAGGGGTAATCAAAAAAGTAAAAATATACGAAACTTTTATAGAAGGAGCTAAAGAAGGTTTTCAGATTGCGGTAACAATTATTCCTTATTTGGTGGCTATATTGGTGGCAATAGGAATATTTAGGACTGGTGGTGCAATGGACGTGTTGATTTATGTTCTTAAACCGATAACAACGTTAATAGGGATGCCGCCCGAAGTTGTTCCTATGGCATTAATGAGACCTTTATCGGGAAGTGGGTCGTTGGGTATTTTAGCTGAAATTATGAAAACTTACGGCTCGGATTCTTTTATAGGTATATTGGCTTCTACTATGTTTGGAAGTACCGAAACAACTTTTTTTGTATTAGCCGTATATTTTGGAGCGGTAAATATTAAAAAAACTCGGTATGCTTTAGCTGCCGGACTGCTTTCGGATTTATTTGGTTTTATAGCCGCAATATTTATTGTCAGATTACTGTTTGCCATGTAACTTTTTCTGTTTTATTTTTATATATTTTTTAGTACATTAAAAAGTTAATAAATAAAGATAGAGATTAATGGGTGATATAACAAAACTGCGAGATGTGGCTGACCATTTGGCAGGAATAGGTAAGTATGAAAAAGCCTATTATATATATGATGAAATTTACAACCAAATTTGGGCTGCAATAGGTACGGTTCAAAACGGAATGAATGATTTTTCCCGTTCGTACCTTATTCATAATTTCCGCTCAACAATTGAATTTAAAAATGTATTTTTATATAATGCAGTAAACACTGTGTTTATTAAATGGTTTGAACTTGATACGGAACAAGCGTTAAACGAGTTTATTTTTACAATTTACGGTAAATTACAGTGTATAAGTTATTCAAAATTGCTTGTGGGAGAATATACTCCGTTTAGTGTTTATAGTGACTTTTTGCTTTTATACGGAATAATATTGCATGCACCGGACCAAAAATGGATTTCTTTTATTTTTGATTATATGTCTCCTATTGTGGATGACAACAAAGTTAAAAAGCTAAGGACCAACTTTCCCGAACCAAAAGTAATTAAACATATTATTGATTATGCTTCGGCAATTAAGGGAACAGATTGGTATTTCTTAAATCTTTTAATGTTAGACTATTTAAATGAAATAGGCGAAGTATCATCTCCTTTATATCAAGGGGTTAAAACGGTAGTGGGTAAATATTACTACGGTCAAAATAAACGAAAAAGCTCGTATAACGACTATAAATACGAACGCTATGAAAAACAAGAAAGATATGAGTATAGATACGAACGAGCAGAAAATAAAAGACGCATTGATAATGACGAATTTGACCCGACCAATGCAAGCGAAGAGGAAAAAGCACGGTATTACGGTAAAGTGCTCGGTCTAAAAGGGAAAATTACGAAAGCAGAAATTAGAGAACAATATTTACGGGCAATTGCAAAATATCACCCTGATAAGGTAAATAAAATGGGGGAAGAGATAATTGAACTTGCCGAAATGAAAACTAAAGAAATTAACGCAGCATATTCGTGGTTGAAAGAAAAATATAATTTGTAGGAGGAACTTTGAAAAAATTATTACTAATAGTAATCATGTTTTCAATGATTTCAAATATTATTCCTCAAAACAATAACGGTTCTTATCCTATTGTTTTAGATAATGATACTTTATTTACAATTAACAAGGGATTGGGGTCGTTAAGCGCAAATAAAAGAGC
>CALGLM010000010.1 GCA_937930275.1 uncultured Ignavibacteria bacterium | reverse complement strand
GTTTCTTTACTATCTGTTTTACAAACACTTAGAACTTCCGAAGGGAAACTTTCCCCTCCTTCGTTAACAGCGGTAATTTTAAATTTGTATATTTTATTTTTTAATAAATTTTCATATTTATATTCTGTTTCTTTAACAAATATACCGTTATCAAAACCTTTATCATCTATAGCGGTATAGACAATATATCCGTTTGGTTTTGCAGTCGGCTCAAATTTATCTTCGGTAAATTTCCATGAAAGTTTTACGCTATTTCCTCCTACAAATTCAGTGTAAAACTTGTGGATAGGTAACGGTTGAACTACATAATCGCAATTATTTTGAACAGATAAATATTTCAACATGCCTTTATAAATAGCACGGCTAACAACAAACCTAAATCTTGGATCTAACATATATTTCATATCCAAAAAATTTTGATGTGATAATAATTCCAAAAGTAAAGCCGGCACATTTGGTCTTTGTGATTCGGCATACTGAGCTTCCCTTAATTGTCTTTTATTCCAAGCAACATCAAAGTTTGCTCGTATATCATCAACAATTTGAGATTGTACAATATCACTCAAATCTCTGCAAGCAAGTCTGCTTTTTCCGTCAGGAAAATTAGAATTATTAAAGGCATCAATTAAACTATAAATAGCTAATGTTCCTATGGTCGTATCGTTTTTTGTAATTCCTGCATCTGTATGAAATGCCATTGATAAATCAATAGGAATACCTAATCCTTTAACATCCCTATTTTTATTAGGACCAAAAGGAGCACCTATTAAATAATTGGTATATTCTGTTCTACTTTTATAATCGTCATTGTAGTCGTTTTTATTATCATTTAAATTATAAATTAAGGAATCGGGCATGCCTGCATATTGCATATAATACTTAGCACCTTCAACAAATTTCGGTCTTCCGCTGGTACTGCCGTTTCTTTTTACAATTCCCATTCCGCCGCCTACCCTAATTGCATCAGCTGTAATTATCCTTCCTTCTTCTTTGGACTTATTAGATAATTCAACATAATTATTATCATTTTTATTAAATAGAAATTTTCCGACATATAACCATGTATTTCCTCCGATAGTTTGATTAACCATAAATTCGGTAATACCTCCGGCATGCTTTACTTTATAAACTGCATCGGTAACATTCTTATCACCTGCAATATATGATAAATAAACCGAATACTCTCCGGTTTCCGGTATATTAATGGTCCATTTTATTTTACTCTCACCCTTATTATCCGATAAAGTATATCTTGCCGTTCCTGATAAAAACGGATTAAAATTTTCTTCATACGGCGGGTTTCCTAATGCAAAACCAGGTTTAATGCAATTTTGCCATTTATTTTTATTATTTGTTTCTATATAAAGTTTATTTTTAATATCACTTTTTGTATCGTTATCAATAACTACTTCATTTACGTTAAAATCTCTTTCACGAGGAATAAACACATTTGCGCCTGCATTTTCTAACATCGGTGCAATATAAGCAATAACAAAAGAAAGGGGTACTAAATCTTCAACCGTTTGAAATAATCGAGGTCTTTGCCATTCCCATCTATTTAAATCAACCGAATAATACCAACCATGACTGTGCCATAAAGCAATATTTCTATTATATAACCCTTTTGTAATTTTAAACGGTTTGTTAATATTTTCAATAATTGGTGTTGTTCTTTTAAAGTTGTAGTCTCTTATCCTTGAATTATCAAAATTTTTATCGGTTCGGTAAAAATTGGGTATCAAATCTTCAATTTTTATTCCCAATGAAGTAATTGATATTTTATAGTCTTTATATCTATTACCCAAATATTCTTTTACGGAATCATAAAAATATCTTACGTTATCTTCTCGTAAGCCGATATAAGAAAGTTCTTTACTAAAATTTACGGTTACAATTTTATTTTTTTCATCAACAATTACCGTATCAATTTTAGTATAGGGCGGAAGATTAATTTTAAACGATTTGTTTTTAAGATCTGATTTAAGAGTTGTTGCTTTATCAATTTCAATTGTTTTAACTGTATCGGTGTTAATTATGTCTGTTTCTTCTTCTTCAAAATCTACTTTAACCGAAACAAAACTACACGAAATCAAAAGAAATGTAAAAAATACGAACGTAACCAACAAAGCATTTTTTTTCATAACATCTATCCTTCTTTTAATCTTAAATAAATATTTAACAATATTTAAATATAAATAAAAAGAAGGAATAAATGTTCAATAAAATAATATAAAGCGCTTCGTATTTCTATTCAATTAAACCTAAATCTTTCAAAGCTTTAAGAATTTTCTTTTTTTCTATAGGTTTTACTAAATATGAAGTACAACCCCCTTTATAATAAGCTTCAATTACATCTTGAGCGGTATCCAAAGCCGTAACCATCACAATTTTAGTCTCGTTTTTGGGTAAAATATTCATCGAGTTTTCTTTTTGTCTAATTATCTTCAATGCTTCTTTCCCGTCCATTTCCGGCATCATAATATCCAGAAAAATAGTATCGTAAGGCATTCCTTCGGCATGTGCCATTTCAAAAGCTTTTACTGCTTCAATTCCGTTAACTGCCGTATCGCATAAGCCATAAGGTGCTAACATTTTTTGAAGTACCAACCTACTTGTAAAATCGTCTTCAACAACAAGAAATTTCATAATTTATTTCCCCTTAAATTACTTTTTCGACTTCAATTATACAATGGAAAGTAGAACCTTTCCCAAGTTCACTTTCAAACCAAACTTTTCCGTTCATTTGCTCACATATTTTTTTT
>CALGLM010000009.1 GCA_937930275.1 uncultured Ignavibacteria bacterium | reverse complement strand
ACAATTTATTAAACCGGGGAAAACCGAAAAGGATGTTTCCGATTTTATAAAAGGATTAGTTGAACAAAGAGGTTTTGGTTTAGCTTGGGATGAGGAACATTGTCCTGCAGTATTCACAGGTCCGGATAGCGCCGGGGCACACAGCGGACCCACAAATAGAGTAATTGAACAAGGACACATCTTAAATATAGATTTCGGCTTAAATATTAACGGATATTGCAGCGATTTACAACGTACGTGGTATATTTTAAGAGACAATGAACAGATACCTCCTGCCGAAGTTTTGCACGGATTTAACACAATTTTAGAATCTGTTACACTTTCTGCCGAGGCGCTTAAACCGGGAAAACTTGGCTGCGAAATTGATGATGTAGCCCGAAATTACATAGTTAGTAAAGGTTATTCCGAGTATCCGCACGCTCTCGGACATCAAATTGGAAGAGTGGCACATGACGGAGGTGCTTTATTAAGTCCCCGTTGGGAACGTTACGGAAATTTACCTTACATGCCGGTCGAAAAAAATCAAGTATTTACCATTGAACCTCGCCTATCTGTTCCCGGTTATGGCGTAGCAACGGTTGAAGAAGAAGTTTTAATTACCGATGACGGTTGTAAATTTATTTCCGAACGTCAAAAAGAAATTTATTTGGTTAAATAAGATAATTGTTAAACAACTTTTATAAATTAACACTCATTTCTATTTACAATTTTGGTATTACGAATTGAGTGTTTTTTTATATCCATAAATAAATATCCGTTTTTTGTGCCTTAAAAAGCTAAGTTTTAACCCAAACTTCCTTCTTTTATTTTTTAGTTTTGTTTCTTCCGTTTTTATTTCTAATACTATTTTTTTTACATTTTTAAGCATTTTTACGACAAACATTATAATTTTATTCGTTTTTTAAGACAATAAAATCCGTTTTTTGTTGACTTACCTTAATTATTTGACTATATTGAAAAAAATCAGGATTCGTTCAGAAACATAAATATTAGAACGGAGAATTTCAATTTGTTGAAAGAGTTAAAAGAACAAGTCTTTTTTACATAAAAATAAAATCCTTTTACTCAATTAATAAATAGCGAGGCAAACATGACAACGAAAATAAGACTGCTTTTATCGGCACTAATTTTTTTGATAATTAGTATTGATACAACCGCACAGATTTATTCGACAACTACGGGAGGTAATTGGGCAGATTCGACAACATGGATTGGGTTTAAAATTCCTTCCGTAAACGACTCGGTAATTATTCAAGGACCTGTTACTTTTTATTTTAACAACCCAGTTATTAAGCACTTACATATTAAAGATGCGGGTGCATTAGTTGACGGTTGGGCAAGTACTTTAACTATAAAAGGAAATTTAACCGTTGATGCAGATTTATTAGATGGACCAAGCCAAATTTACGTTGGAGGTAACTTAGTAGTTAATAAGAAATGGAGTAGAGAAATAAATTTAAACTTTACGGGTACTCAAAGTCATACAATAATAACCGGTGAAACTGCTGAATTTGGACCCGGCTCCATATTTGCAGATTCAAGCAAGCTTATTCCTCTATCAAATTTTATCATTATTTCTGATTATATCACCGAAACAAGAATTAAAGAGATAGATTTATCAGGAGGTTTTGATTTATATTTAACAAACTGTAGGTTAGGCGGTAACGGCGGAAATCATACTGTTACAAAAGTAAAGGGAGAAGGAAATAATATATATTTTAATTCTCCTAAAAATTTACAGCATTATTTTGAAAATTGCGAACTGGAAAATGTAAACTTACACGGATATTCCATATTTACAAGCAATGTAAAACTTAGCGGAAATGTAACCAATATTGACACAATGGTGGCCGGATTTACCACTCAACCTATAACGGTTGAAGGTGAATTTATTAATAACGGAGTAATTCCAAATCGCTGGTTAAGTTTTAATATATACGGAAACATAACCAATAATAATTTGTTTATGGTTGCAAATTTGAATTTTATAGGTGCAAATGATTTTAAGATAAAAACGACAACTAATAAATATATTGACTGTTCGTCACTTTATGTAAATGACGGGAAATTAATTGCAGATAGCGATCTATATATAAAAGTTAGTACATTTGTTGCTAAAGAGTTTAATCTTAGTAACTATAATGTTATTGCTTTAGATACAAGATTTGGTCTTTGGAGTTCTCCGGTAAAAACTAAAATTATAGGAAATGAAAATAATATAATAATGTACAATACTAATTACGGTGGCTGGTACGAAAACTGCGATTTGCAAGATGTTAATTTAAAAGGAAAATCCGTTTTAGGAAACAATGTGGTATTTTACGGAACCGTTGCAAATAAAGATACTTTAATGAACATGGATTCGCCGGCTTATCAATACTTAGTTAATGTTGAGGGTAATTTAATAAACGAAGGTTATGTTGGATATATAAAAGGTTTTAATATCAAAGGAAATTTTGAAGAAAAAGGGGACTGGAGAGCACTAAATACATCCTTAGTAGGCATTAACGACCAATTAGTAAAATGTTCCGATATTATCGAAAGTAAATTAGAACTTCATTCCGATATAGCCGGAACAAGTTATCAATGGCAAAAAAACGGGGAAAACATACAAAATGCAAATTCGGCTGTTTTAACTTTAAACACTGTTACAACCAACGATTTCGGCATATATAAATGTATTACAAATAACGGAGAATCACGTAATATAACAATAGAAGAATTCTTAAATTCAGAATTTATGATTTATGATGTATCTATCTCTTACGTATCACAAACATCTACAAAAATTGAATGGAAAACTACAGTACCGGCACAAGGTTTTATATTTTATGCCGAAAACGACACAACAAACGGTTACCCTTTTGAAGCTCCTGAAGACGGGAATTTAAAAACAGAGCATTCTATAACTTAGATCGGAAGAGCGTCGTGTAGGGAAAGAGTGTAGATCTCGGTGGTCG
>CALGLM010000008.1 GCA_937930275.1 uncultured Ignavibacteria bacterium | reverse complement strand
AAAGTTCCGCTTAATATTTTTACGGATATAGGGCTTTTGCACGAACTTTCCCCCGAAATAATTATAAACAACGAAGATAACGTTTTTAACCTGGGTTTCGGAATAGGATATATACGCAAAAACTTTTTGGGAGGAGCACGTAAATTTACGTTAAGTACTTCCGCAGCCGCACAAAGTATTACAGAGTTTATTACTCATCCTTCCTTAAATGATACAACTGTTTATGGGTATGCAGACGTACGAGCTATTTTGGAACAACCCTTTTTATTCGGTCAACCTATTAATACAAAATTGGAAAACTACTTAACAATTCAAAAAAGAAAAGCAGAATATAACGCCACTTTATACGGAATTAAACTTAGTTTGAATTTTGAATTACCCAGAAAGGTGTTTTTAACATCGTTCACTACATATATAAATTGGGAACACTCAAGATATATTTATAGAAAACAGTATATTATTGATGCTTTTACTACATTAATTATGAATGATCTAAATGTTGATCAAGATTCTGCTTTAACCATAGTAAATCAACTTTTATCGGTTCAATCGGATAAAAGTATTCGTTCTACAAACGCAGTTATAGGTTTTGATTTTGGCGTAAACCATACGGATAACTTTTTCTTTCCTACAGAAGGCTATAATATATCATTAATATTGGAAGACGGTAATTTAGTGCCTTATTTGTTTAGTAAAATGTTTGGTTACAAAGAATCTTCAACAGGGTATTTAAAAACTGTGTTTACAGGTTCGGCTTTTCAAACATTGTTTAATTCAAAACAAAATGTATTGGGGGTTAAATTACGTGCCGGTTATGTTTTTGCTTACCGGGGCGATGTATCTTTAATTCCGTTAAACCGCAGATTTTATTCGGGAGGAAGCAACTCGTTACGCGGGTGGCAAAGTCGCGAGCTTGTTCCTCAAGAAACTAACTTTAACCTAAGCAATACAACAAACGAAGATTTTGAGGCATTTCTATTCAAAGGGGTAACTCCCGGAGGTTTTTGTCAGTTAGAAGGTTCAATTGAAGCCAGATTAAGATTAATAGGACAGGTTGGTACTGCAGTATTTGCTGATTTTGGCAATACTTGGAACAAATTTGAACAAGTACAGCTGGATGAGGTGGCTGTTGCAATAGGATTTGGATTAAGGTATTATTCCGATTTTGCACCTATTCGCTTAGATTTTGGTTTTAAGTTTTATGATCCGGAAAACAGAAGCAGCTTTTTTACAAAAAAAATAATGTCCGATACTTTTCAACTTCACCTTGGTATAGGAGAAGCTTTTTAATATGATTGAAGTTAAAAATATTTACGATTCTGAAAATATAAATTTAACTAAAGAATATTTTGAAGATATTCTAAAAGAAAAAGGTTTTAGGTTAGAACGGATTATAAGCTTTGGCAATATTACCGAAAATAATTTTTGGTATGACCAAGATGAGGATGAATTTGTTTTATTGCTAAAGGGAGCAGCAAAAATTCAACTTGAAAATCAATCTATTCTAACGCTTGGTGAAGGAGATTATATTATTATACCGGCACATGTTAAACATAAGGTTATTTATACCGATACTAAAATCAAAACATATTGGTTGACATGTTATTTTCAAAACAACTTGTAGTTATACTATTATTTATTGCGGTAAATATAATCGCTAATTCGAGCTTAAAGGTATCCGGTTCGTTAGGGTACGGTAATTTATCCGGTAATATTCCTAATATTTCGGTTTTTTCTTTTGCCGGGGCAGTTCAGTTTCCTTCAGTTGTATTTGCTGATACGGATATTAAAGCAGAAGTTATGTGGGCTAAAACGTATAAATATTTTTTTCCTTCAGGTACGATTAAATATCATTCATATGTTGCAAGTGTTGCAATATCAGGGGTAATAAAACAACAGCTTGACGAAAATTTTTTTTTGGAAGAATCTGCCGGTTATTTATTGTTGTACGATAAAACTTATGAATATGAAAGCAGTTATAACAGCGGAATTAATTTTTGTGCTGCTATCGGTATAAAAACAGATAAAAAGAATCCGCAATCAAACAGCCTTTTATTAGGCTTTAATTACGGATTGACGTTTACTAATAATAACACTTCTTTTTTTGTAACTTATCTACAGTATAAAATAAGCTTATAATTTTTTTAGCTCATTCATCATATCAGAAAACTGGTCGAATGTTAAAGATTGTTCGCCGTCACTTTTTGCATTATCCGGATCAGGATGAAATTCAATCATAATACCGTGTGCACCAACTACTTTAGCTGCTTTGGCTAAAGGAATTACTAAATTACGCTGTCCTAATGCATGGGAAGGGTCAACAATTATTGGTAAATGAGTAAGTTCTTTAAGTACGGGAACAGCGCTTAAATCTAAAGTATTGCGTGTAGCTGTTTCAAAAGTACGAATTCCTCGTTCACATAAAATTACTTGCCTATTCCCCTGACTTAAAATATACTCGGCGGCATTAAGTAATTCATCAATAGAAGACATCAACCCCCTTTTTAATAAAACAGGTCTATGCGTGCGTCCCACTTCTTTAAGCAGTGCAAAGTTTTGCATGTTTCGGGCACCTATTTGAATAATATCACTGTATTTGGCAACTTCGGTAATTTGTTCCGGTGCAAGCACTTCCGTAATAATAGGCATATCATAAATTTTACCTGCTTCGGTAAGATATGTCAATCCCTCAAAACCGAGTCCCTGAAAGCTGTAAGGGGAAGTACGTGGTTTAAAACAACCGCCGCGTAAAATATGTCCGCCTGTTTCTTTAAGGTGAGATGCACATTGCATTACTTGTTCGTTTGATTCAACCGAGCAAGGACCTGCAATTACCACAAATGAATCTCCTCCTATTTCCAAACCTTTTACTTTAATTATCGTATCTTCTTTTTTATAATCTCTGCTTGCAACTTTATAGCTTTTTTTAGATTTTTTTTGTGCTGTTGCTTCGGGCTTTAACTCGGCTTGTAAATCTTGCTCCTCTAAATTTAAATCCGGTTCTGCGTATTCGGTTTGTATATTTCCAAAATCCAATTTAATCCTGTCTAAATCCGGCGAAACATACGAACCGAGCACCTTAAATAATCGAGTAAACCTGCCTAAACTATCAAGCATTTCTTGAATGTTGGAATCTTTTACGTTCCCTTCAAAGTCCAAATAGAACATTTCTTCCCAAGGGTTTCCCAAAATAGGGCGCGATTCCAGCTTTGTTAAATTTACATGATGTTTTCTAAAAACAAGAAGTGCATCAACTAACGAACCTGGTTTTTGATCAGTAGCCATAACAATAGAAGTTTTGCAAGGTATTCGTAAATCAACATCAATCGGTTTACGTGCGGCAATTAAAAAACGGGTGTAATTTTCTTGTTGGTTGGCAATGTTGGTTCTTATAATTCTTAAGCCGAAAATATTAGCTGCTTCTTCACTTGCTATAGCTGCAAATTCGTTGTTGTTTTCCTCTTTTATTTTTTGTACGGACATTGCCGTATCAGGGTAATAATCTATTTTAAGGTGCGGAAGCGTAGCTAAAAACTTACTGCATTGTGCTACCGCCTGTACGTGTGCATATATTTTTTTTATTCTGTTAATAGGTGTTTCTTCGGTTGCTACTAAACAATGTTTAACATGAAATTTTTCTTCGCCTACTATATATAAAGTAGTATGTAAAAGGGCATCATAAACTTCGTTAATTCCGCCGCTTGTTGTGTTTTCAATAGGAAGCATTGCATAATCGGCTTCTCCGTTTTCAACCGCACGAACTACCTCGTCAAAAGTTTGTTTGCTTATAAATTCCAAATCGGCTTCTTCTTTGGCAAAAAACTTTTGAGCTGCAAGAGAACTGTAAGAACCTTCAATTCCTTGAATGGCGGTTTTTATTATTCTCTTCCCTTTATATTCGGGTACGTCCAGTTTTGTTAAATAACTATTTTGCAGACGTACGGAATCATCTATAATTTCGTAAAATATTTTAGTTACGTAATTTGCGTCAAGTCCAAGCTTTTTTCCTTTTATAATAAGTGCGGTTAAAAGTTCTTGTTCTCTGTCTTTATCTCTAATCGGATTATCGTTTTGTTCTTTATATTTTACAACTTCTAAGCTAAGTTTTCTTCTTTCGGATAATAAAGATAAAAGATTTTCATCTATATTGTTAATTTTTTCTCTTAACTCTTTCATGTGTTACCTAATATGTTTAATTTTTGACCTGCAATTTAATAATATTTTTTATTAGATTAAATTGCTTAATAAATAAATATGCATAATTATAAATAATTATTTAGGTATAAAAATGAATAATCTTAATTTAGGCGATATGCCTGTTTCGGAATTTAAGGTTTTTGCCGATAAACTTGTGTCAATAATTGCAACTTATTTGGATAATATTAGCGACTACTCGGTTTTACCGAACGTAAAACCGGGAGAATGTATAAAAATGTTTTCCGAAACCCCGCCTAAATTTCCTGTGGATTTTAATAAATTATTGGATTCAGTTGATGATAAAATATTAAAAAATGCAACACATTGGAATCATCCGGGGTTTATGGCATATTTCAATTCAACTTCATCTGCTCCCGGTATTTTAGCCGAATTCCTTTCTGCTGCCTTAAATACAAACGGAATGGTTTGGAAATCTTCTCCTATTAATACGGAATTGGAAATTGTCGTAATTGATTGGATGAGACAAATGCTCGGACTTCCCGAAAGCTTTTGGGGAATAATATATGATACGGCTTCCGTAAGCACTTTCCACGGATTAGCTGCTGCCCGCGAAAAAGTGTTCCAAAAATACAATAATCACGATTTAAATATAAATACATTTACTGTTTATTGTTCCGAACACGCACATTCCTCGGTTGAAAAAGCTTGTTTAGCGTTAGGAGTAAGAAAGGTAAGAAAAATTTCAACCAACAAAAGATTTGAAATGGATTTGGAGAAGCTTGATGAAACTATTAAAAAGGATGTTGCCGCCGGTTTAATTCCGATGGCTGTTGTGCCTGCTATTGGAACAACAAGCGTAACTTCAATTGATGACGTTAAAGGTGTTTATGAAATAGTAAAAGATTACGACATATGGATTCATACGGATGCTGCCCATGCAGGAATTGCTGCAATTACTGATGAATATAAATTTTTATTTAAATATATTGATTATGTCGATTCTGTTGTCATTAATCCTCATAAGTGGATGTTTACTCCGGTTGATTTAAGTTTGCTTTACATAAAGGATAAAAAAATATTAAAGGATGCTTTTTCAATTATTCCGGAATATTTACGTACAAATGTTGATGACCAAGTAACAAATTTTATGGATTACGGAATTCAGTTAGGCAGAAGGTTTAGAGCATTAAAACTTTGGTTTATTATTAGTTATTTTGGAGTAGAAGGAATAAAAAATAGGATAAAAGAACATTTTAGATTAGCTAAAATGTTTGAAGACTTAATTAATAAAGACGAAAATTTTGAAATAATTGCTCCCGTTACATTATCTACAATTTGTATTGCGGCAAAAAGTAAAAATGAAACAGATTTGGAAAAATTAAATAAATTTAATGCTTTATTAATGGAAGAAGTAAATAATACGGGTAAAGTGTTTTTATCGCATACCGTAATAAACGGTAAATTTATTATACGTGTAGTAATATCCGGATTAAGGACTACGGAAGAAACAGTTTTTGAGTGTTACAGTTTGCTAAGTAATAATTATAAAAAGATATTTAACGGTGTTATTAATTAATTCTAAATTAAAAGGATAATAAAATAAAACTTGTGGGAAACGTGTTAAAATATTTCCCCTACCCACCCCCAAAAATAAGAATAAGTGTTTTAACACGCTTATTTCTAATAATGTATAGTAATTATTATCTTCCCAACAAAATTGGGATTGAGAAAAATGGAGTATGCATTTTAATTTCTTATCGCATTAATCCCTAAAATTTGATGTTTGCTATTCCGCAAACATTTTAAATTGTTTAAATAGCTCAATAGCGGTTTCAAAAGGAAAACGGGAACGGGTTAAAAATGATTCGTCTCGTTTTTCAATAGGCGGTTCTTCTTCCCACTCAAGGTTGGAATTTAGAACCTTATTATTTGCTGTATCTATAATAGCCCAATTAGAAACGCCGTTAACTCTGGATTTCATTACTAAGTGTATTTTATCTTGTAATCCGAATCTTAACGCGCTATCGAACCATTTGGCTTTTTGTTCTGTTGTCATAGTAAAATCTGCTTTTTTATATTATATTATCGTAAATAATTTAGGAAATTTTAGTAAAATTATGAGTGTTTTGCAAATTACTTTATTTTTAGTAGGCGGGCTGATATTACTTGTAGCCGGAGGTGAAATTTTAGTTAGAGGAAGTGTTGGTTTGGCAAAAAGATTTAATGTAAGCCCTTTAATTATCGGATTAACAATAGTCTCGTTCGGTACATCTTCGCCGGAACTTCTGGTTAGCTTAAAAGCGGCTATTTCGGGTTATAGTGCCTTATCTTTGGGAAATGTAATTGGTTCAAATATAGGTAATATTGCAGTAATTTTAGGGATTGCAGCAATTATTTATCCTATTTCAATTAGCAAGCAAATTATTAAAAAAGAAATGCCGATTTTAATAGGCGTAACATTGGTTTCAACTCTTTTTTTATTAGACGGTAAATTGACAAGAATTGAAGGTCTTATATTTTTTGCCGGATTAATTGTGTATATAGTAGTCGGTTATAAATTATCTAAAACACACTCTAACGAAATTGTCCCCTCAACTGAAGTAGATGCCATTAAGCCGATGAATTTTGGCGTTTCGGCAATTTTAATAATCGGCGGTTTATTAATGCTGGTTTACGGAGGCAATTTATTTGTTGACGGAGCAGTTGCAATTGCAAAAAGTTTTAAATTAAGTGAAGCAGTTATTGGATTAACTATTGTTGCAGTAGGGACATCTCTGCCGGAATTTTTTACTTCGTTAATGGCAGCATTAAAAAAAGAAGCAGATATTGCTATAGGTAATATTATCGGAAGTAATATTTTTAACTTAATAGGAATATTGGGATTAACTTCAGTTGTTCACCCAATTGAAACAGATTCTATTAGTTATGTAGATTTCGGTTTAATGTTTTTATTAACTTTATTTTTATTTCCCTTATTAAAAACGGGAATGAAATTAAACCGTTTAGAAGGATTGTTTTTACTGCTTGTATATATTGGGTATGTAGTTTATTTGATGTATTAAAAATAGGCCGTTTTAAGGTGATATGGGAATAATTAAAGCTGCAAAACAGATTTAAGAGCGAATTAAAGTCGTTTACCTATATTTATATTTATATTTCCGTAAGTTCTATTATTTTCAAAAATTCCTTCATAACTTAAAGAAGAATAAAACGAACTGAAAAAATTAAACGATAAATCAACTCCGACTATGTTTTGCCTAAGAGTGCCGCCGTATAAAGTAAAATTATATACTAAGTATCTATAACTTAAATTAGTGTTTAAGGCGCCGCTAAATAAATCTTTACCTAAAGAACAACCATAAATTGTTCCGTCTAAATATGAACTAATTATTTTATTGTAGTTTAAGTTTAAGTTAGTATTAATTAAAGGTAAATTGTAATAACTGAAATTTGCACCAAAATTGTTGTTTGTTTTGTTATCTCCGTTTTTAAATCTGTATCCATAATTTAAACTTATAAATATGGAATTTAATAATCGAAAATTTGTTCTTATTCTAAATCCTTGTCTAAGTTCGTTATCAAATAAACTATCTGTATATGTTTTAAATGTTTCGTAATAAATCACGTTTTTTCTTGCGTCATAAGATAAATTTAGGGATAACCAGCGCGCGGCATTATAATTTACGGATGAATAAAAACCTGTAAAATAAACACTGTTTTCTTTTTTCCCTTTATTTATTCTAAATAAATCCAACTCGCTTGATACAAAAATACTTGTGTTTTCAAACAAATTATTTGCATGTTGAAAATAAATAAACCTTCTATCGGTTTTAAAATTATTGGTTTGGTTAAATAAACTAATAGTATTAGTAATAGTTTTATTTTTTAAAGTATCCGTTCTTTCTGCATAAGCTCCAAACTGAAACAAATTTAAATTTAATCCGAAATCACTAAAATTAGGACGAGATCCTATTACGGCACCAACGGAATAGTTATTAAATTTATGTTCATATTGTAATCCGTCAACCGTACCTATATTGCTTATTTTGGGATTTATCCTTCTTCCCAGCCAAAACAAATTACTATTAACGTTATAGTTAATATTTAAGTCATACACTTTTAAAGCATTGCCAAAGTTTTTATTTACTTTGTGCCATTGGTCTGTTCGATATGTAAAAATTATATAGCTGCTAAAATTAACCGGTGAACCGGATACGTTTTGTTCGCTTGCTGAAAGATGATATCTAAAACGTTGATTAAATTTGTTTTTACTAAAATTATCAAAATTTGAATATGAAGTAATTCCTATTCTTCCTTTAATTGTTTTTTTTGTTTTCGGAGTTTTGTCTTTTAATAAATCATTAATTGCATAATCGTTAATTATTTTATCTTTCTTTTTTTCTTCAAAATCAATTGAGCTTAAGTTGTTATTAATTATTGCAATAACGTTTTCGCCCGCAGTTAAATTATTAATTAAAGGGATACAAGCGACAGAGCGACTTGATAAATACCGAATTGTCATCGCGGCTATCAATTTATTATTATTTGTAATAAATAAAGTATCACCAATGTTTAATCCACTTGTTTGGTTAAAAGCAATATAATAGTAGTTGTTGGATTTGTAAGTAATTTTACCTATTGTTTCGGTTTGTTCTTCGCCGTAAACACAAACCGTTAAAACCATAAAAACTATTACTATCAAAAAGTTTTTCATATCAATCTCTTAAATTATTCTTTTTGATAAGGAACTTATTGGCTTTTCCGTTTTGATGACATGAGTAACAATCCGGACTTTTATAATAGTAACCGGTAACATTTGCATGTGCTAAATCCATGGCTGACTGATTGTGATAATGGCAATTAATACATTCAAAAACTTGGTAATTTCCTGAAGCAATATGGCAATCGGAACAATCATTCCAAACACTTTGATGTGTTCCCGAAAAAATTGGGAAATATTGACCGTCATGTTCAAATAAAGCGGGAATCCAAGCGTTTTGATTATGGCAAATTTCACACTCCATAGGAAAGTTTGCTGATAGATGCGAAGGATTTTGTGCGTTATTATAATCGCTTAAATGACAACCGACACATGTTTTGGGTGTATTGTTGTAATCATCTTGATGGCAGCTATAACAAGTTAAACTGCTGTAAGAATGAGCACCTATTAACGGGTAATAATTGTTGTGTATGGGGAATATATTGGAATTCCATCTCGGTTCAGGGGTGTGGCACATGCTGCAATCTTGCGGAATACTTAAAACTGAATGATTTGGATTAACAGAATTTTGATAGTCGTTTTGGTGGCAATCGTAACAAATATTGCTTAATGAGGAATAACCGTTTGTATGGCAATCGTTACATTCAACTGTAGCATGAACGCCTAATAACGGAAGCGAAGAATTAGAATGATTAAAAGCTCCTGCGCCCGTTCCGGCAGGATGACATGCGTAACATGCATCACTTTCATATGTAAATCCCGAAACGCCGATATGTCTGTTCTGCATATCGGGTAAACTATGATTATGGCAGGTTATACAAGAAAATTGAGATAAAATATTAGGAGTAGTGTGACATGTTTCACAGCTTTCCCAGCTTCCGGCGTGTTCGCCTATATAAATCGGAAAATATTGTGTATCGTGTGCAAACGTAGAAGGAGACCAGCCGTTAGGAGTATGACATACGGCGCAATCGTTACTAAAACCTACAAGAATATGATTAGGCGAGCTTGTATTTACGTAATCTGTGTAATGGCAACTATAACATTGTGTAGGCGCTGTTTGATAATTTTCGGGATGACAACTTTGACAGTTTGTTGCAACTAATTTATGTTTTCCGATTAAAGGATAATATTCGTCATGTTTATCAAATTTATATACTTTCCATCCGTATTCGGTATTATGGCATTCCGAACATTCATATGAAAAACCGTAATTAATATGATTTGGCATTAATGCACCGTTGTAAGCATCAAAATGGCAGTCTTTACATTCGGTTTTATTTAAAATATAAGTGTTTTCTGTATGGCATTTGTTGCATGTGGTATTATTATGCGCACCTATTAACGGAAAAGCATTTGCGTGATTAAACGAACCTAAAGATACACCGGTAGGATGGCAAACTACACATTCCCGTGAGCTATAAATATATCCCTGAACCCCGATATGAAAATCATCGGTAATTTCATTATTATGAGCATGACAATCGATACAGCTAAAAACCGAGTAATTTCCGTTAACCGTGTGGCAATCGGTACAATTATCCCATTTATCGGAATGTGACCCCGTAAATATAGGGAAATATTCAGCATCGTGATTAAATGTTGCCGGTTGCCATGCATTTTGGTTATGGCACTCGTCACACTTAGTGTTAAAATTTAACCCCTGATGAGGAGGATTAGTAGTTGAATTGTAATTATCTAAATGGCAATAGCTGCATTCAGAAGACGTATTTGTATAGTTACCGTTATGACATAAAATGCAATTGTTTTTTATGTTAATATGCGCACCTTGAAATGTATAAAAATTATCGTGTTCCGAAAATTGTGATATTTGCCATCCCCTTTCAGTTGTATGACATTTTTCACAATCGGTATTAAATCCTAACGAAATATGATTTGGGTTTGATGAAGAATTAAAATTTACACTGTGGCAACCGTAACATGTGTTAAGCGTAGGGCTTTGGTTATGGCATAAATTGCAGCTTGTTTCAATGTGGGCTCCTGTTAATAAAAATCCGGATAAAGCATGATTATAAGCCCCGTTACTTCTTCCGTCAGGATGACAATCAATACAACCGATTGATTGATATCTATATCCGTTTATATTCAAATGCTTTAAGTCTGTATCTGCCTTGTTATGCTCGTGACAAGTAATACATTCGGCATTTTGATAGTTCGTTTGATTTGTGTGGCAGTCGTTGCAGCTATTCCAAACCCCATCGTGCAGCCCTGAGTAAATTGGGAAATAATCGGCATCGTGGTAAAATTTACCGCTATTCCAGTCAACTTCGTTATGACAAGTTGTACAATCATTAGAAAAATTGAGTGCTAAATGCGGAGGATTGGTTGTAGAATTATATTCATTTTCATGGCAGCCGAAACAAGTATTGGGTATACTACCGTTATAGTTGTTTTTATGGCAAACATTACAACCTAAATTTGAATGAGCACCGGAAAGAGGATAAAATTGGCTATGCTTTTCAAAACGGGCGGGTATCCAGCCCGGGTTAAGTGAATGGCACTCGGCACATTCGTTTTTATTAAATCCTAAATTTAAATGATTAGGATTTAATGTTGAATTAAATTCTTCCGAATGACATGTAATGCAATTTTTATCCAATCCGGAATATTTTGAATCAGTATGGCAATCAAAACAATTTGAGATATTATGAGCGTTTAATAAAGGGAAAAAAGAATGATCGGTAATATTACTTTTCCAGCTTGATGACTCAACACGATGGCACTCGTAACAGTTAACGGGATAATTTTCAGTTATATGGTTTGGAGATTTTGCATTTACATAATCATTTTTATGGCAATCATAACAACCAACACCTAAAACATCATATTTAAATTGATTATTGTTGGTATGGCACTCAATACAATCAGCAGATTGATGAGCACCAAGCAAGGGAAATCTACTCCCCCTATGTAAATTATTAATATTTTCAATTATCCATGTATTTGAATTATGGCAGGTATTACAGTTTTTATCCAAGCTACCTTGGTGTATATCTATATGACAATCGTAACATTCTTTTTTTACCTTGTCAAATTCCAAACTGTTATGGCAGTTTATGCAAGATGCATTTAAGTGAGCTCCGCTTAGCATAAATCCTGTGGATAAATGGTCAAAAACTATTGGTTTATCATCCTCTTTATGGCAAATTGAGCACTCCAATTTAAAGTTATTACCATGCGGTGATTGTGCATAGGTGGTTATAGTTAAGAAAATTAATAAGAGTAAAAACTTTTGCATTAATAATAAATATTTATATAATTTATAATGATACTAATTTATCGTATTTATTTTAAAAACACAAATAAATTGTGTAGTCATTTTATTATAATGAGCTTTGCATGTTTTTGTCGCTGTTTTATAGCTGTGTTTTTTTTGATGGAAATTTGTTATTTTTGTAAATCAATAAATAGTAATGTAATGTTTGAAAATAAAAAAATTAGTAGTATTGAACCACTTTTTGAAGATTTCTCAAAACAGAGATTCAATATAGAAAATCGGCGTTATATTGGAAATAAAGCAAAGTTAACAGATTGGATTATTAGTATTATCTTAAAAGAAACCAAAAATGTTAAAATTTTTGCTGATTTATTTGCCGGAACTGCAAGTGTATCGTATGCTGCTTCTCGTTACTTTAAAGATATTATTGTTAATGATACACTATTTGCTAATAATACTATTTATAAAGCTTTTTTTAAGCAAGAAAAGTGGAATAAGTATTTAATTCAAACAATTTTAGACAAATATAATAATTTAGATTTGTCAAGTTTGGAGGATAATTATTTTTCAATTTACTTTGGGGATAAGTTTTTTGATAAAATAAATTCAAGATTAATTGGTTTTATAAGAGATGATATTGAAAAAAGGAAACCTGAATTAAATGAGAAAGAATATTCAATTTTATTAACTTGTTTAATATATAGTATTGATAAAATAGCAAATACTGTTGGTCATTTTGATGCATATATAAAAAAGAGCATTCAATATAAAAAACTTAA
>CALGLM010000007.1 GCA_937930275.1 uncultured Ignavibacteria bacterium | reverse complement strand
ACCTTCGGCACTTTTTGTTACCACCATACCGGCAGCAGTTGAAATTAATAAAGCCGGAATTTGGGAAACTAAACCGTCACCTATAGTTAAAATAGTATAAGATTGAATTGCATCCGTAAAAGATAAACCTCTCTGTGCAACCCCAATAATAATACCGCCTAAAATATTAATAAAATTTATTATTACGCCTGCAATTGCATCCCCTTTAACAAACTTGCTTGCACCGTCCATAGAACCGTAAAATTCTGCTTCGCGTGAAATTGCTTGTCTTCTTTGACGCGCTTCGTTTTCGTTTATTAAACCGCTATTCAAATCAGCATCAATTGCCATTTGTTTACCGGGCATAGCATCCAAAGTAAAACGAGCTGATACTTCCGATATTCTTCCCGAACCTTTTACGATAACTATAAATTGAATTAAAACCAATATTAAGAAAATGATAAATCCAACAACATAACTACCGCCTACAACAAAGTTACCAAAGGTTTCAATAACTTTTCCGGCATATCCGTCAACTAAAATTAATCTTGTAGAACTAATATTTAGTGAAAGTCTAAAAATAGTTAATACTAATAACAACGCAGGAAAAATTGATATTTCAAGAGGACTTGTGATATACAAAGAAACTATTAAAACTAATACGGCAAGTGATATATTTATTGCAAGGAAAAAATCCAACAGCATGGAAGGAAGAGGAATAATCATTAACCCGAGTATAAAGATTATACCAAAGGCAAGCAATATATCGGAATTTTTTCCTAACTTATCCATATTATACTATACTCTTCTTTTTGTTCCCGCGTTTCATTTTATAAATATATGCCAAAATTTGTGCCACAGCCTGAAATAAGGTCTCCGGTATCTCATCACCTATGTCACAAACCTTATATAATGCCCGTGCAAGCTGTACATCTTCGTGCAATGGTACATTATTAGCCACTGCAACTTGTTTAATTTTTTGTGCTACTAAATCAGCTCCTTTGGCTATTACTTTGGGAGCTTTACCGCTACCCGGTTCATATTTTAATGCTACGGCAAAGTGAGTAGGGTTTGTAACAACTACATCCGCCTTAGGTACTTCACTCATCATTCTTCTACGTGCCATTGCAAACTGTTGGCTCTTTATCCTTGATTTAATCATCGGATCGCCTTCGGTTTGTTTAAATTCCTCCTTTACTTCCTGAACAGTCATCATCATCGAGTTTTTATGTTTGTACTTTTGATACGCAAAATCTACAATTGCAATAGCAGCAAACACTATAGATATTTTCCATATAAGAGAATATGAAGCTCTTATCATAAAATCAACTATTTCTACTACATCCAATCGAACTAAACCTATCGAGTTTACTATATCATCGGTTAAAACAATATAAGTAAAACCGCCAATAAGCGATAATTTTAATATTGTTTTACCGGTTTCAAATAAAGGGCGAGATGAAAACATTACGTTTTTCATCCCGGAAATTGGATTGATTTTAGAAAATTTAGGGCTTATCGCTTTTGGTGTAAACTTAAAACCGACTTGTCCGTAACCTGCAAGAGCACCTATAACCATTAAACCCGCAAAAAGCGGAAGCATTGTTTGCAAGTAAAACAAAAAGGATTTAAGTGCATATAATTGAAGTAGTTTCATGTTTATATCCAATTTTCCCAAGGAACTAAACACATAAACAGTAATACTTTTAAATTGTGCCGCTAAAAAATCTTGCGAAACGTATAATATTATCATTCCGGCAGTAAATACAAGCAAGGAGTTAATTTCCATGCTTTTAGCTGTCTGCCCTTCGTTTCTTGCATCGCTAAGCTTTTTATCGGTTGGTTGTTCGGTTTTTTCTTGGCCGTCGCTTTCCGCCATAATTATACCATCGCTTTTATTAGTTCAATTATATTCTTTTCAAATAATGTTAATAAGTCTCGTATAACTACAACATAAATCGGTGTTAACAAACTTAAAAACAATAGACCCATGACAATTTTTCCGGGTTGCAAAACAAAAAACACATTCATTTGCGGTATTACTCTGCTTATAATACCTGAAGCTATATGTATCAAGAAAAATGACACCATTATAGGAGCGGCAAGTTTTACGGCAATTAAGAAAATCATAGCAGAATACTTTGTTAACAATATGAATACTTTTTCATTTACAACATACGTGCCAATAGGTACAACTTTAAAAGAATAAGCAAGCGATGATATTATAAAATGATGTCCGTTTATAAGTAAAAAAATGAGAGTTGCAAAAACCATTATAACTTCGCCAATTACATTTGCGGTTGATTCGGTCATCGGGTCAAAAAGCTGTGCAATTGCAAGTCCCAAATCAAAACCGATTAACAAACCAGCAAACGAAATACCGTAAAAGACAAAATTAAAAGTAAAACCTATTAAAAGCCCTGTTATAACCTCCTTAAATGCCGAAATTCCCAGCATTAAAATCCCTTGATTATAGTCAAATCTATAATCACCCAAAGTAAAAAATAAAATATACGTAATTATTAAGCCTAAGGCTAACTTAGGTAAAGTAGGAAAATTGGCTTGACTGAAAACAGGTGCAACAACTATAATTGCCGTAACCCTCATAAAAACCAGCAAACCGGTTACAAAATCGGCAATTAAAATATCTGTCATTTAATTACGGTTTCCATTATATTAAATATTTTGTAAGTAAGACTTATAACTTTATCTGCCATAAAAGGGAGCGTTATAACTATTGCAATAGCCGTTAAAATAATTTTGGGCACAAAAGTTAAAGTCATTTCCTGAATGGATGTAGCTGCTTGAAAAATTGAAATAATAATACCAAAAACTAAAGATACGCCAAGTACCGGTAAAAGTACTATTAGTACAGTATAAAATGCTTCGGAAATTAACTGAATTACTATATCTAATGTCATATTAATTAAAACTCCTTACTAACGAACCAATTATTAAATTCCACCCGTCAACCAAAATAAACAGCAATATTTTAAACGGAAGAGATATTAACATAGGAGGTAACATCATCATACCCATCGACATTAATATACTTGAAACAATCATATCTACCATTAAGAAAGGAATAAACACAAAAAATCCCATTATAAAACCTGTTCTTAATTCACTTAAAACAAAAGAAGGGATTAAAACATAAGTTGGTATATCGTTACGTGTTGCCGGTTTTGGCATATTTGCCAAATTAAGGAATAACTCAATATCTTGCTGCTTTGTGTTTTTATACATAAAGCCACGTATAGGCGTTATTGCTTTATCATAAGCCACATCTACCGTAATTTTGTTATCCATGTAAGGTTTTATTGCATTTTCGTTAATTTCTCCCCAAGTTGGTGCCATAATAAAAAACGTTACAAACATTGCAATTCCCGCCAGCAACTGACTCGGCGGCATTTGCATTGTACCCAGTGCATTTCTAACAAAATGGAATACAATTATTATTCTTAAATAAGCAGTAGTCATTATTAAAATGGACGGAGCTAAGGTTAAAATTGTAAGCAGTAAAATTATTTGCAACGAAACCGAAAGGTCTTCGGGTTTATCGGAAGTTCCTATATCTATTCCGATTTTTGGAATAGGAACAGTAGGATTTGTTTTTTGGGCAAAACTTGGCTCAATTAATATAAATAATGCCAAAAACATAAGAATTAATACATTCTTATTCATTTTTTAGCCCCATATTTTTCTTTAATATTTCCATAAAGTTGCCGGTATTAAAGCTTGTAGGTTTTGTTTCGGTATATTCCAAATTTTCAATTTCGTCAATTACATTTATTGAATTTTCTGACACCCCTAAAACATAGTTTTTATCTTGAACTCGTACTACACAAATATATTTTTTGGGTAAAATTGCATGCAATCCCAATACTTTTATTTTTAATCCGGTTGATGACGCATTGTCATATTTATATAAGTATTTTTTCATTAAGTATAATAAACCGTACATAATTACGGTTAATACACCAAGTATAAACAATATGTACAAAATATTCCAAAACATTATGCAATACCTTTTAATCTTTCTTCGGTTGCAATTAAATTGGTTATTCGTATTCCAAAATGTTTATCAATAACAACAACCTCCCCTTCGGCAATTTTTTTGTTATTAATAAAAACATCAACCGGTTCGCTTGCAAGTTTTTCTAATTCAATTACATATCCTCTTTCTAATTCAAGAATATCTTTAATTTGCATTTTAGTTCTTCCAAGTTCAATATATACGTTTAGTTGTAAATCCTTTAAAAAATCTAATTTGCTATCGGATTTAAATCCTTTTTTAGATGACTCGTCAAATTCGGGGAAATCCGCCAAACTGCCGACTATTTCGTCATCTTCCATTCCGTTATTTAACATATCATCTATAGCCATTTTGTACCTCTAAAATTTTAAGTTTTATTTATCGCCTTTTTCGGCTTTTCTTGATATTTTTACGGCTTTATGATTATTTACAAATCCGCTTGTACCGTAAAAAAGTACTTTATTTCCAATTTTCACTTTTACTTCCTCTCCCACTCTCTTATTCATTATTATTATATCCCCTTTATCCAAATTAAGGAGTTGATCAAAAGTTATGGCAGCTTTACCAAATTCTACTTCTACCATTAATTCGGTTAAATTTAAATGATTAACTAAAAGATTTTTTGCAGTTGTTCCGCTATATTTTAGCGGTCTAATTGTTGAAAGATTTTGGCTTGATAGTTTTGATAAAATAGTATCGAATGCAAAAGTTGCAAAACAGATATTCATTAAATAGGACTGCTCACCAATAAATAGTTCAAAAGTAATTAAAAGTACACTTTCACTTTGAGACGTAATTTGAGCAAAATCGATATCGGGTTCAAACCTATCTAAGGCAAAATCAAAGTCATCAATTATTTGCCATGCTTTTCGTAAATCTTGCATTATTCTTTCAACTGTTACACTAAGTACTTTTTGTTCAATAGGAGTAATTACTTTAGATTGCTTACTTCCCAATCCGTTACCGCCTAATAACCTATCAACTAACGATAAAGCTAATTCGGGGCTAAATTCCAAAATTGCTTTAATATCCGTATTTCTAATTTCAAAAGTAAATAGACATGCCGGATTTGAAACTGATAACACGTACTCCGAGTAGTAAATTTGGTCAACTGAAATAACATTAATATTAATAATAGTTTGAAGTTTAGACATCAAGAAAGAACTAAAAGACTCCGCAAAGTTTTCGTGTATATTTCTTAAAGTACGCAATTGGTTTTTAGATATACGGTTAGGTAACCTAAAATCAAACGGAACTACCTCTTTATCGGGACCTTTAGCTTCTGCCGGCTCCGTTGTGCCGGTTTTCATGTTATTTAGAAGTTGGTCAATCTCTTGTTGTGAAAGTACTTCTGCCATTTTAGTTTATCACATATTTATCAAAATAAATGTTATTTACTTTTACACCTTTAAAAGTCTCGTCAATTTTTGCAATTAGTTCGGTCTTCAAAATTTCCTTAGTTCCTATATCACCCAATTCCTGAAGCGTTTTTGCAGATAATATTGTTATAACCATATCTTTTAAAATCACATTTTTAGCTTCCAACACTTTTAAATTTTCTTCGGAAGATACATCTATACCAAGCGAAACTAACAATATTCTCTGCCCTGCCGTTCCTGCCGGATTAACAATTAAATCTTCAACCTTAAAAATATAATTTCCTTCCGGTTCTTTCTTTTCCTGTAAATCTGCATCTAAAGAATCTGCTTCCGATTTTGCTACTAAGCCTTGCTGTTCAACAATTTTAGTAAGTAAAATATTTGCAGTTACATAATAAACAGCTAATAATTGAATTATAAACAACGGAAGACCTATTATTAAAACTTTTGGATTAAATCCTTTCTTTCCGCCTTGTTCGTCAGCCATATTTTTTCCACTTTTTTTTATTATTATACAATTGATATGCCAAATTTACTAATTGCATTTAAAAGAATAAAGAATTAATTATAATGCATTTAATATAAAATAATATAACATTATTTTATTTATTTAATTAGCTGTTTTCGATTATTTTAATTAAGGATTAAAGTATGTTTATTTTCCCGAGTTTACAACAAAAATAACGGCTAAATTTGCCAATACTTACTCCATTGTATCAAAAATTATAAATTGCAAACCCTCATCCCTTATCGGGGTGTATCAAAAGGATTATTTTTCATATAATAATTTACGAACACTCACGGGGCAGTATAAAAAGGAGTATTTTAAGATAAAGTAGCTATATTATTGTATTAGAACTCACCCTCGTTCCCTCTCTTGGGAAGAAAGGGATGACGCCAATATTCATATAAGTGATTACAATATAAGTAATTAAGTATAGTTATGGGTCATTAAATTCCCCTCACTTATCAGTATTCAGCCCAAGAGAGGAGTTAGGGGTGAGTTCATTTTTTGTTTCATTTTTGTTTTGATACTGTCCCAATTAATTCCCGTTTTAAATAGTAGCAATTTATCCTAAAGTACCAACTAACAATGCTTAACTTATTACTATACAACGGGTTGCTAAGTGCCGCCACCACTTCTATAGAGTTTAGAAAAGGGGCGGGGGGTAAGTGTGTTAACAATAACCGAGAAATAATTTTATGTGCTAAATCAAGATTATTTTTCCAAAAAGAGCAAATAGCTGTTTTGATACAGCCCTTACGGGTGATTAGTTTTCCTTTTACATCTCTAATCAATATTTTAATTCAAAACAATGAATTCCAACTTTATAGTGGCTAATATTAATCAAATGATTAATTTTACCCTGTTTGTTTGTTACTAAATTGTTAGTGCTCCACTATTTTTGTCCGAATAAAATTGAAAATTAGAATTCAAGACTAACACCTATAGAAGGTAGAATTCCAATTGATGATTCATCTTTTACTTTGTTTTTTTCATAGTCCCAACGTATCGATGTCCGGTTTTTTCTATTATAAATGTTTTGAATGTCCAGATAAACAATTAATCCCGTGGTTGCAAAATTCCAGCGCCTTTCGACCCTTAAATCCAAACTATGATTAAGTGGTAACCTACTATCATTGTAATTTGAAACCAACTGTGTTCCGTTTAATTCAAACGGTGTGTAAGGCGAACCTGTTGATAAGCGAAATTTAATACCCATTTGATAGTTTTCGTTAAAAACATAACCTGCGCTTAAATTAAAAATCCAAGTTTGATCGTAAGTACCCGGGTATGTTAAGCCGTTTAATGAAGTATATTCTGTTTGACTGTATGTTAAACTTACCAATGCATAATGTGGTACGTCAGAGGCTTTTTTCTGTACAGAAAGTTCTGCCCCTCTGGAAAATCCTTTACCAACACTCACTAACGGTTCTAAACCAAACGAAGCAAAATTGTCATCGCTACCGGCAAAGCCTGCACCGGTATTAGCTAAAACCAAATATGGGCGCAATACGCTTGTCGGATAATTCCTATAATTTTTGTAAAATCCCTCTAATTTTACTTTCATATCATTTCTTAGTTGGTGTTCAATACCCAAAACGTATTGTTCTACTTTTATAGCATCTAAATTTTTATTTTGTTTATCTCCGACAAGCCAAATATAACTTGGAAATTGATTATATATACCAGTACTAAAACTTATATTTGTTAATTCTGTTATAGGATAAGAAAGAGATAAACGAGGAGATAAATAAAAATTATTGTTAATTTCGCTAAAGTAGTCTCCTCTTATGCCTAAGTTAAATCTTAGTTTGCTAAACCATACATTGCCATATTGCATAAATGCAGCATACTTGTGGAAATATCCATCTTCCGAAATGCTATTAACCGGAAGAATGTCACCAAAAGTGGTTACAAAATTTTCGGGGAATAAAATATCTGCGTTAAATTTAATTAGTTTTGCCGATACTCCTAAACTAATTTCTGCTTTCCCTTTAATTTTATAAAGAATTTCTGCTTTTAACTCGTTTTCTGCTTCTGTAGATTTGTTTAAAAAAATAGGATTAAACATTGTATCTTTTTGAAAGGTATCATAATTAACGTAATTCCTACTTAAACTTACAGTATAATATCCTTTTCCGAATAGTCTTCTATAAGATACCCCTGCTACATATTGATTTTGATTAGAAGCTAATATTCTTGAATTATCAATTACATTTTCTCTTGTATCATTATTAAATTTAACTCTGTCAAATGCACCGACAAATAAAAATGTAAGTTTATCATTTTTTGATATATCGTTGGAATATTTAGTTAAAACGTCATAATACTCCGGAACAAACCCAAAGCCGGCAGCATTAAAAATAAAATCCAAATAACTTCTTCTAACCGAAAAAACAAAATTTGATGATTGAGTTACCGGTCCTTCTAAGTTTAGACCGAACTGAGTTGCAGAAATTAAAGCTTTTCCTCCTAATCTGTCTTTACGACCGTCTTTTAAGTTAATACTTAAAACCGAACTCAATTTATCTCCGTAAACTGCCGAAAAACCACCGGTAGAAAATGATATATCACTTACATAATCCAAATTGATAAAACTTAAAGGACCTCCGGTTGCCCCTTGACTGCCAAAATGGTTAATATTTGGTACAACAAAACCGTCAACTAAAAAGAGATTTTCACTCGGCGCTCCACCTCTAACCACTAAGTCGTTTCTGCCGGCACTTGCCTGTGCCACTCCCGGTAGTACCGATAAAGCCCTAACAACATCTTCAAAGCCCCCGGGTGATCGTCTCATCTCTTCATAATTAAGCATTGAAATACTTGTAACTTCTGTGGGAATATTCTTAAAAAAGCCCGAAGTGACAGTTACACCCTGCAATTGAATAACGGATTCCGAAAGTTCGAATAGTAGTTGTACCGGTTTTGCACTACTTATAATTACATCGGTTTTAACTTCTGTATTATAACCGATAAAAGATGCTTGTACGGAGTATGTACCGACTTTTACTCCTTTTATTTCAAATTCTCCGTCAATATTTCCCGAAGCCCCTAAATCCGTTCCCAGAATTTTAATATTGACCCCAGGTAAAGGTTCACGAGTTGATTTATCAACTACTTTACCGGTAATAGAACCCGTTTGGGCATAATTATTAATTGTAAAAAAGAGTATAAACAATAAACTCAGATAAATTTTCATAATTCCTCCGTTTATCCCCTTAACCAAAATTATTTCAAATTAGTTCTATCCGGTTAAGTGTTCAAATAATATTTTTATGCCCACAAAACATAAAACAGTGCCTCCTAAAAACTCAACTTTGTTTCCGAATTTATTTTTTAATTTTTTACCTCCTCTATAACCAATAAACGAAAGAATAAATGTAATTATACCGATTAATAAAGCTGGATAAAAAATTGTAATACGTAAAAACGCAAGACTAAAACCGGTAGCAAGGGCATCAATACTTGTAGCAGTAGAAATCATAACCATCGACCAACCTTTAGTTAGATTTTTTATTATTCGGTCGTCTTCTTTTTTTCTGCTTTCAATTATCATTTTACCGCCTATGTAAGATAAAATTACAAAAGCAATCCAATGATCTATTGACTGGATATAATTTGATATTTTACTACCTGCAAACCAACCGAGAATCGGCATAAAAAACTGAAATAACCCCAAATGAAATGATAAACGAACCGATGATCTTTTATCCGGTGCAATACCGGAAGAACCTACTGCAACCGAAACGGCAAAAGCATCTGCCGCAAGCCCTATGGCTATAAATATAATTTCAATCAAACTCATTTATTTTACTTTTTACTGTTCCAAATTTTAACAATCATAAACAAAAGCATACCTATAATTGTAAATTGCAACAATATAGCAGCCCAATATTGCAAAGGTGCAGTTTGTTGATATACTTTTCCGTCAAATCTTCCGTGTATTACTCCTTCGCTAAGCGCAATTACAACAAACACGCTTAAAATTATTGCCATTACGGCAAGTAAGATGCTAATACTAATCTTTTTTATCATATACTATTTTGTGAAAAGGGGGGAAATAATCCCCCCCAATAGAAATTATTTTATTAAACTTATTATATTTTCAATTTCCGTAACCATTTCATCAGGGTTACCGCCAAAGCCTACGCTTTTATATCTAATATTCCCCTTCTTATCAATAAATATTTTTGTTGGTATTCCGGTAACTTTATAACTTTCTACAACTTTATTATCCAAATCTAACAATACCGTAAAAGGATATCCGGTTTTCTTTAAAAATTCTTTAACGTTTTCCAATTTATTATCAACATTTTCCCAAACGTTAATAAATAAAAACTTTACTTCTTTATCAGTCGCATATTTTGTTACAGCAGTTTTCATTCCCGGGAAAGAACTCATACAAGGACCACACCAAGTTGCCCAAAAATCAATAACTACTACCTTGCCTTTTAATTCCGCAAGCGATACAATTTTTCCGTCTGCATCTGCAAGTTTAAAATCCGGCGCCGGTAAATTAACTAAATTGTTTTTAATTTTTGCTATCATTTCGGCATTTGCAACCGATTTTAAGTCCTTTAAATATTTTTCAAAGCTTATATCATTTTTTTTATTTGCAGTATATGCAGCCTTTAAAGTTGCTTCTCCGTCCTCATTTAATTTTCCTAACTTTGCATCTTTTTCCAATATTGTTTGTGCTTCTTCATTTTTACCGATTTTAACCAATTCTTTTGCATAAGTTAAATTAATTTCAGGCTCTTTGCCCAAAGTTAATTCGTAAGCGGCTTTAAAATTAGCAAAAGCATCTTCACTATTCAACTCTTTTTGTACTAAAGCCAAACTGTATTTAGCATAACCTAATGAACCATTTAACGATTTTGCCCATTCTTCGGCAGAAAAATATTCAGGAACTTCTGCAGTTTTTGTGTCTAAATCTACTTCTGCTTTTTCAATAGCATAATTTGCAAAAGTTATAGCAGCGTCTTTATATTCTGCCGAACCGGTTAATATTTCAACTACTTGCAAAAATCTGGTAACGCCTATTTTATTTTTATAAGTTAAACCGAATTTTTCAGCTTCTTCAATTTTTCCGTTTTGCACCATTTCAAGCAAAATTCTTCCGTACATTCCTTCCGTATACTCGCTATTAGGAAAATTCTTCTCAAACGCCTCAGTAATTTTTATTTTGTTTTCCAAACTTGCTTCTCTAAACTCGGAATACTTTTTAGATTGGAAAAATTCCGATTGAGGATACTTTTCGGATAGTTTAACTTCATATTCTTTTGCTTTAGGATTATTAAATTTATTATACCATGTTACAAAACTAACAAGAACTTTTTCCGATAAATCGGATTTTCCTTCGTAAGCAGAAAGTTCGGAATTAATTTTCCCTTCTGCTTCGGCACTATTTAGCCTATTAATTAAAAAAAGATAAGTATCTAAAAAATGCTCTTTTAATTTAGGGTTTTTTGAAAACTCGCTATTAAATAAACTAAAAGCTAATTCTCTATCAGTTTCCATATCCAAGTAATATCCCCAATTAGCATAACAATACGCTAACCCTGCTTCAGAACCTGCCAAAATTTTTCCGTCTTTATCATATAGATTTACTACATACCCTTTACCATTATTATTATCGGTAATAGTCCCTTCTTCATCCGTAAATTTAGCAACTAACCCTTTTGCTGTATCAGGAATTTCAAAAGTACCTTTAAAAACCCCGTCTTCATTTTTTAACGTACCTTCAACTGTTTTAATTAAATCTTTGTCATAAAAATACACAAACCCCTTAATCACTTTGCAATCTTTTAACGAAGTACTATCAGGATTATATCTTAAAGTAATTAATTCACCTGCTTTTGGTTTATCAGGCGCAAAAGCGAATTGAGGTGCAGGTTTATTTCCGCTGCAGGCAACCAATGCTAACGATAATAATAAAAAGAAATACATTGTTTTTATTTTCATAACTTCCCCATTTAAGTTGATTTTTGTATTCCAAATATAATAACTACAAACTTTATTTTAAGTACATTTTTTGCGTATAATATTTAAAATATTCGTTAAAATTTGTTATATTAAAATATATAATTATTTGGCGGCTTTTAATTGAGTTCTGCACTTAAAAATCTTTATACTGCTCCGTCTCGCAAGCTACGACATTTATTGGAAAAGCTTAAGATTAGCGAGGATATGTTTATCATAATTCTTGCCTTTTTCCTTGGAATTATTGTAGGCTTTACGGCAATAGGAATAAGAAGTTTAATTATAAGTCTTTCAAATTTTTTATTTCCCGGTACAGGATCTATTTCCGATAACATCACTAATTCAGAATGGTATAATAGATTATTAATCCCCATTTTAGGAAGCATAATATTAGTTCCTTTATATTATTTCTTCAACGAGTCTAAAGGAATAAGCTTTCATAGTATATTATCGGCTATGCTTTTTAGAGGCGGTAGAATTATACCGCGAACTGTTATAACAAAGTCATTGGCTACTTCAATAACATTAAGCTCGGGTGCTTCTGCCGGTCGTGAAACTCCTATTATCCAAGTTGCTGCAAGTATTGCAAGTACATTGGGACAATTATTTAAACTTACCGGTGATAAACTTAGAATAATTGTAGCCTGCGGAGTGGCGGCAGGTATTTCCGCTGCTTTTAATACTCCCATTGCCGGAGCAGTTTTTGTTGTTGAAGTATTAGCTATTGAGTTACCGTTCTCTCGCTTTTCGGCTATTATTACCGCTTCGTTAATGGGTGCTATTACATCAAAACTTTTTGACCCTTATTCACTTGGATTATTTATTCCCGAGTATTCCGTTAGTTCATATTCCGAGTATTTTTTATTCCCCTTGTTGGGAGTTTTATGCGGTATATTTTCGTTTTTATTTGTTCGTTCGCTTTTTTATACCGAATTTTGGTTTTCCAAAAAAGTCAAAATAAAACCTTTTCTAACTCCTGAGATCGGAAGAGCGTCGTGTAGGGAAAGAGTGT
>CALGLM010000006.1 GCA_937930275.1 uncultured Ignavibacteria bacterium | reverse complement strand
TTTTTTTAAGTACGCTTACAATATTTTGTATTTTAGGTAAGCGTACTTAAAGGTGATAATTAAATTTTAGTCAATTTTATAATAGCTTTTGCTTTCTTCCCAAAATATCTTAAAAAAGCATAATTCTTATATCGGTTATCAGCAAAAATATTAAAGTAACTTACCTTAATTTAATAATTTGACTACATTGTTATTGTATATTTTTAGTAAAAAGTGCTTTTTTAATAATAATATTAATTACTTAATATTGCATAACATAAATTATTCAAAAAACTTAAAGAAACGATTTTACAAATATGTGTGTGTTTAGGGCTGTAACAAACTTAAATGGCAGATAATTTTAACAACTTATCTGCCTCTGATAATAATTTTGATTTTATTTTTTTAACTAATCTAACGCTTCAACAACTTTTGTATGTATCAATGGTCTAAACCTAATATGCTTATTATTATTTCTACTCGGGTAAACTCTGTTTGATAGCAGTATCACAAAAAGTTGCTTTTCTTTATCTACCCAAATACTTGTACCCGTAAATCCGGTATGTCCAAACGAGTTATCCGAAAATTTATTTCCGCATGAAGGTTTATTTCCGCCTTTTATATCCCAGCCATAACCTCGTTCGGATTTAGTATAAGCTTTATCAGTCCAATTATTAATTAAATTTTCGTCAAATATCTTTTTATTGGCAAACCAACCACCGTTTAATAAAGTTTGAACATAAATAGCTAAATCATGCCCGCACGAAAATATGCCGGCATGACCCGAAACACCTCCAAAAAAGAAGGCGTTCTCATCATGTACTTCTCCTTGTATAAGTTTATTTCTATAACTTTTATCAAGTTCGGTCGGCGCTATTAAATTCTTTATTTTTTTTGCAGGATTGTACATTGTATTTTTCATTCCCAAAACATCAAATAAATTTAATTTAAGGAATTTATCAAGACTTTCACCGCTAACTTTTTCAATTATTCTTTGCATTACAATCATACTTAAATCACTATAGACAACCTTTGTGCCTGTATCGTATGATAAAACTAAATTATCAATTTCGGTGTATGCCTCTTCTTTAGTTTTGCACTTTTCAAAAAAGTTTATAAACGGAGGTAGTCCGGAATTATGCAGCATTAAATTTTTAATTAAAATTTTATCTTTTCCGTTTGAAACAAAGTTTGGTAGATATTTACAAACTTTATCCTCTAAGCTCAATTTTCCCTGCTGCACAAGCATCATAACAGCCGGAGTTGTACCTACTACTTTTGAAAGCGAAGCTAAGTCATATATTGTAGAAGTAGTTACTTTTTCGCTATTTTTATCATAGGTAAAATTTCCGAAAGCTTTTTCGTACACAATTTTGCCTTTGTGTCCTACTACTAACACTCCCCCAGGAAAGATCGAATCTTTAACAGCCCAATTCATTAACGAATCAACTTCCTTAAAATTGTAATTTTTATCATTCCCTTTTTCGGGCGATTTTAATTCAAGGGGGAATCTGTGCAATCCGTCTCCAAATTTGTATTCTGTTTCGGGAATTGTGATAGGTAAAGTACCACTAATGACGGTTCTTCCAAAAAGTGCATCGAACATTGCTTTTTGAGAATAGGTAACTCCTCCATAAGATGTTAGGTAAGCCGGTACTTTAGAAAATTTATTTAATATATAAGGATTACCGAAACCCAAAACCACAAGAGGTTTATTTAATTCAATAAGTCTATTAATAAAGTTTTGATGACGAGAGTCAATATCTACCGTACCTTGAAAAGACCTAACATCAACAAAAGTCGGCAAAATAACATAATCCGATTTTTGGGCAAGTTTAAACATTTTTTCGTATTCTTTATCATCACTTTTACGTGATAAACGTCCTAATTGGATATCTTCAAATTCCGAACTGACAAGTTTTTCAAAAGTTGTAATATTTTTTTCGGTTAATTTAGCACGTGTATCTCTTAATGTTATACAAGCTATTTTTTTATAATCTTTTAAGTTTAGCGGAACAATATTTTTATCATCCTTAACCAAAGTAATTGATCTTTGAGCAATTTCTTCCGCAAGCCTGCGTGGTTCGTTTAATGATACTACTTTATCAATATTTCCGATATTAATAAACCTATCTTCATCAAGTTTTATACTTTTTTTTGCAGATAAAATTTTACGGACGCTTCTTTCAATACGGCTGAGAGGAATTTCTTTATTTTTAACTGCTTCAATTAACGCATTGACCGATACGATAGGGTCATCGGGATATATTAAAATATCTGTTCCTGCTTTAATACACTGAATAGTTGCTGTTTTAGTATCAAAATTCTTGGTAATTGCATGCATATTCATTGCATCACTAACAATCAAACCTTTAAAACCAAGTTCTTTAACTAACAATCCGGAAATAATATTTTTTGAAACCGATGCGGGAGTTTTCGGATCTTCTTCATAAGCAGGAACGCCTAAATGCCCTACCATAATTGATGTAACTCCGTCATTAATTGCCTTTTTAAATGGGACCAAATCAGCGTCATTAAACTCTTCTTTAGATAACATAATTTTAGGCATCTCTCTATGACTATCCAAAGATGTAGCACCGTGTCCCGGAAAATGTTTTGCCGTAGTAAGCATATTTCCGTCTTTCATTCCTTTTATAAACGCATCGGTAAATTCGGATATAAGTTCGGTATTATCAGAATATGCTCTTATATTAACAATAGGATTTCGATAATCGTGGTTAATATCTACAACAGGGGCATAGTTTTGATGAACTCCAATTGCTCTGCTTTCACGGGCGGTAAATAAACCCATTAAATAAGCAAAATGAGGTTCACGAGTTGCAGCAATAGCCATGTTATAAGGATACTCTACGGCATCACGTAATCTCATCCCCAAACCACGTTCAAAATCCGATGCAATTAATAACGGAGTTTCTGCAAGCAGTTGCAAATGATTTGTAAATGCAGCTTGATTGTAGATATCTCCTTCAAAAAAAACGACACCGCCTACTTTCATATCTCTCACTAAATACTCAAGTCTCGATTTTCCCGCCGTATCTTTTTTAAACATATTGCTATTTGCATCAGGGAAAATTAATTGTGCACACTTCTCTTCTAAAGTCATTTCTTCAAGTGTGTTTTCTACCCAAGCTTTGTCGCTACTTGTTAAATGAAACATATCCGGATAAGTAATACCTTTATATTTTAACATGTCTTTATTTAATCCGTTAAATGAAAAAATAATTAATAAAATTACCGAAACAAAAGAAATTCTAAACATTAGTGTTTCTTTCCAAATTCCGGTTTAACTTTAATCCACTTTACAATAACAATTGATGGAATTGAACATAAAAGCACCCATAAAAAGAAATGTTGATATCCTACTAATTCTTGTAGCCAACCGCTAATCATTCCGGGCAACATCATACCTAAAGCCATAAAACCTGTTGTAATAGCATAATGGGCAGTTTTATGTTCTCCGTCACTAATGTATATCATATAAAGCATATATGCGGTAAATCCAAATCCGTAACCAAATTGCTCAATTGATACACATAATGAAATAATAAAAAAGTTTTCCGGTAATGCATATGATAGATAAACGTATGCGATATGAGGAATATTCATAATTAATGCCATAGGCCAGAGCCAATATTTTAATCCTTTTTTAGAGGCAACTATACCGCCCAATAATCCGCCTAAAGTTAACGATAATATTCCAAAAGTGCCGTATATTAGTCCAACATGTCCAGTTGTTAAACCAAGTCCGCCTGCTTCTTTAGTATCAAGTAAAAACGGTGAAGCAAGTTTAACGATCTGCGATTCACCAAGCCTATAAATTAATAAGAAAGTTAAAATAAACCCGATATTTTGTTTTTTAAAAAACAGCGCAAAAGTTCTAAAAAATTCTTTTAAAACACCGTCATCGGTTCGTTTTGCAGCCACATCGGATTTAGGATATGGAAGAACAAATTTATGATAAGCAAAGAACAAACCAAACATTATAGCAAGAACCGAAAATGTAATAACCCAGGCAAGTTTAATATTACCGCTGCTAAATTCAAAACTGGCTTCTGTTTGATAATTTAATTTTGGATCTAATTGAATTAAAGAAAATGCGGGTTTATCCCAGTTGTATCGGTTAAAAACGAACCTCGATCCTTCAATTAGCTCAATACTTTTATCTCCGCCTGCACGCGTAAAGTTTACTACAATATCTTCATTTGTATCAGGTTTTTTTGAAAGATGAAAATAAATTAACCCATAATTACCGGCTACTTTTTTATCAATAACAATTTGTTTAGTCGGACCAAAATATTTTCGTATAAAATGCTCCAACGGATTTACAATATAATCATGCCATATACCATGATTCTTTTGTTCGGCTGTTGCGGCAGTTTCAACAGAATAAAAACCTGCTTTACTGTTATGAGCTAAAACCGCAGTTTTAATTGAATCAAATTTTTCAACCGTAATTTTATTTGTTGCTATTTGAACCGATGTTTGTGAAGAGATTATTCTTAAATCACCGTCAATCGGTTTAACTGCAACTGAATCTAAAATAATTTCCTGAACTATTTTATCATTTGGAGTGCTAACAAAAGTAATTTTTTCGGAAGGTAATCCTGTTGATACTTCAAAATATCCTGCAAGAATAATTAACAATCCCTGTCCCGTAATCATCGCAAAGCGGTAAAAAGTACTTCTTATGCCAACAAAAAAAGCTTGTTGATTTTCGCTTAAGCCAAGCATATAAAAACCGTCTGCTGCAATATCATGCGTTGCGGAACTAAACGCTATTAACCAGAAAAATGCTAAAGTATATTGGAAAAAAGCGGTTGTTGGAATTGTTAAAGCAACCCCTGCCAATCCCGCACCAACAATTAATTGCATTGTTACAATCCAAAAGCGTTTTGTTTTCAGCAAATCAACAATCGGAGACCATAAAGGTTTTATTACCCAAGGTAAATATAACCAACTTGTATAAAGTGCAATATCGGTATTAGATAAACCAAGTCTTTTGTACATAATCACCGAAACGGTCATAACCACTACATAAGGAATACCTTCTGCATAGTATAACGAAGGGACCCACCACCACGGATTTCTTTCTTTTTTTTCTGTTGACATCAATCGTTCCTAATTTACTTAATTAATCTATAAACTTTTAGCCATTAGAGCAGCACCTATAGCCGGCTCATAAATAGGTTCAATAATTTTTACCGTTTTTAATTCATCAACTTTCGATTTAAATAATTTTGCATATAAATTATCTGTTGTAATTGTACCTCCTATTAAACTTAAATTCATTGTTTCTTCTTTAAGTTTATTATACATACTTTTTATGTGAAGTATTAATTCTTCTGATTCTTCTTTTAGAATTGACACACAAATTGGGTCTCCTTTTTCGGCAGCTTCTATAACAGAAGGAGTAACCGATGCAATATCAAAATTATTTTTATATATCTCGGTAATTAATACCGATGTATCAGTAATACTAAATTTTTCGGCAATAATTTCGCGTAGCAGTGTATCTCTTCCTCTTCCGTCAAAACATTTAGATAGGGCTATCAATCCTTTTTTACCTATCGAGTACCCGCTTCCTTCATCTCCTAAAAAACGACCAAATCCGCCTACTCTATGAATTACTCCAAATTTATCTTTACCAAACATAATTGAACCGGTACCTGCTATCAAGATACTTCCGGTATTTCCTGCAAAAGCACCTTCCAATGCAACACGTGCATCACTTTCAACCCTAATTTTATTTATTAAAATTCCCTTTTTAGCAAAAAATTCCTCTATTCCTTTTTCCAAGGTTTCGGCATCAGTTCTTCTTCCCGCACCGGTTGTTCCTATAACAAAACCTTTTAACTCGGCATATTTTATATTAGTTGTATTAACAGCCTCAATAATAAGGTCAGCTATCATTTCCGAAACTTTTTCGATACCTTGAATTAAAAAATTTGAAGCACTTCCTTTGCTTTCAAAAATAACAGACATCTTTTCATCAGTAACTACACATTTTGTTTTTGTACCGCCGCCGTCCATTCCTATAAAATACATAATCTACCTATAATAAATAATAAATCTTATAAATATAAAAATTTTATTTAAATTATTTAACTAAAACGTTTAATATGTAAAAATTTTGTGTTTACAAAAATAACGCATTTAAAGTATTTTTTTTTATTACCTTATTTTGTATTTTAGTAACTTAAATGGAGATATTTTAATATGTATTATTTATCTTATATTCTTGCTGCTGTTTCGGCAGTAATAGTTTTATATTTTTGGCTAAAATCAAAAAAATCAACAGATAACGAAGGCAATTTGCATAAGTTAAAATCTGCCGAACAACATTTGAATAATAGATTAAGCGAATGCAAAAAAAATATTGAAGACTATAAAAGCGAAATATTTGAATTAAGAAATAATATAAAATCGTTAAAAATAAAATCGGACGAACTAACAAGAATTAACATAAGTTTAGAAGAAGAAATTGAACATTTAAACAAAAAACAAAATAGAATTGAAGAACTTCAAAAACAAAAAGAAGAGTTTTTTGCAATTTATGTACACGATTTGAAGAATCCAACTTCAACAATTCAAAATTTAACCGAACTTCTAAATTCATACGACCTTTCGTTAAATGAGCAAAAAGAAATAATTGATACTCTAAATGCATTATCAAAACGAATTATTAATTTAACTAACGAAATATGTAAAGTTGTGGTTGAAAACGAAATAAATTTAAAATTTGAATTTAAAACCGGAAAGATACAAGATATATTAAAGAAAATTTATATTAGAAACATTTATAAGGCTCGTAAAAAAAATATTAGTATATTGTTAAATGTTGCAGAAGATTTGCCCGAAATAAGAATTGACCCAGATAAAATTGAAGATGCTCTTGAAAATTTAATTGATAATGCTATTAAATTTTCGGCACCAAATAAAACTGTTTTTATCGAAATTAAAACGGCAGATAAATTTATTACAATAACGGTAGCTGACCAAGGTTTAGGTTTTACCGATGATGATTTAAGCAGAATTTTTATTAAAGGCGAAACATTAAGTGCTCGTCCTACTGCTAACGAATCCAGTAGCGGGCTTGGTTTATGGATTGTGAAACGTATTATTGACGAACATAACGGAATTATTACAGTAAATTCGCAGCCTGAAAAAGGTTCTAAATTTACTATAAAACTCCCTATAAGTTTATAAAATTTTATATCAATTACTTATAATTTTTCCCCGTAAATTAAATAAAAATTTAATATTGTATTAAACTCTGTAATTTTATTTAAATTTTTATTTTTTTCAATTTCATTTTTCATTAGATTAATTCCAAAATTATACTCTTCTAATGATATATCCGCTAATTGAGAAGTAGCATCTTTTACTAAAAAAGTATCGTCAAATATTTCTTCGTTATTTTTTTTATTAATCACTATATCGGCATGTTCTTTTTTTATGTTTTTATATCCCGCTTCCTCAACCCATTTTACAATTTCATCAATTTCGGGAAATCGTTTTCTATCTTTTTCATAAGTACTTTCAAAATACTTAAATATATACCATTCGTTTTCAGTAGCAACCGGATTAGTTGCAAACACACAAAACTTACCTCCGGTTTTTACTAATTTAATAGAATCCAAAATAAATGCTTTCGGATTAGGAAAATGATGCATCGCATTAATTGAAAAAACTATATCAAATTTTGCTTCTTTAACCGGCAATTTATTGGCATCGCCGCATAATAAATTTAACCCTTTATTTGCGGCTGCTTTTTTTAACATCCCTATTGATAAATCAAGTCCAAAAAGCTTATTTTTACTATCTATATTTGATAGCCAGTAACCGGTACCGCATCCTATTTCCAGAATTTTTTTACTATCCTTAGTATCAGTAAAACTTAATAACTTGGATACGATTCCGGGTAATTTACTTGTTTTGTATCTTTCGTCATAAATTTTTGAGACTCTGTTATAATCAGTTTTCATTAGTAATCTCAAAAATAACTTTATCGAAAAATTTATTATTATACTCGTCCGTTATTTCAACCGTTAATGTATGAATTCCCTCGGTCAAATCATCCGGTATTTTTCCTTGCCATATATGTGATGTGTTTTCGGCATGCATCCAAGACGTAAATAGTGCCGGATTACTTTTAATCATGTTATCAATTAAAATATCACCGGTAATAGTATTTATGCCTTCAATAATAGTCTTATCATCTAATATAAATTTAACTTTTGTATATTTGTTACCGTTAAAAACATTTGCAGTACAATATAAGCTGTCTGATTTTTTTATTGTACCTGTAGGATAAGCTATTCTAACCTGATAATCTTTTGAATAATTTAAGCTAAAATAATGTTGAGTATAATTATTTTCAGAAAAATTAAACACATTATAACCCCGCGGTGTTCCGTCTAATTGTAATGCATAAGGAATCCCTCTATAATCTTTTAATCCACTCCACCAACTACCGCAAGTTGCCCCACAAATGTACTGTCTTATTTCTTTATTATTTTTAGTATAATAAAAATTTTGTTCTTGAGTATGTGTATGACCGCATAATAAAACTACTTTATCTCGTGTATCTAAAATTTCAAAAAAATCATCTTTATTTAAAATTTTATTGGCATCATAATCACCACCAATACTATTTACGGGTATATGCATACTAATTACAACCGTTTTATTTTCTTCCGTATTCTCTAAATCGCTTTTCAGCCAAATTAATTGTTGTTTATCAATTCCCCCTGTATATGCCTTATTTCCGTTAACAACACCTTTATAATCAATGTTATCAAGAACAACAAAATGGATATTACCGTATTCAAATGAATAATATTGGGGACCGTAAGTTTTTTTGAATGATTCCAATGATAGTTTATCCCCTTCCGAATCATAATCCATATCATGATTACCGGGAACGAAGTACATGGGAATATTAAGTTTTGCTAAAACTTTATTTGTCGGTTCATATAATTTTTTGTTATCATAAACAATATCACCCAAAAATATCGCAAAATTATACTGTGCATTAACAAATTTACTTGCAAAATCATAACGCATATAACCAATTTCTGTTTCGTTTCTGTTTTGGGGGTCTCCCATTACAAGCACTTCAAAATTTGTATTTTTTTCTGCTTTTTTTAAAGGGAAAAAAAGTTCATCGTTATTTTTTCCGCTTACTTTAAATCCGCTGCTTAACTCATTGTCATAATTATTATAAAAAATCGGAATATTATAATTATTTAACGGAACACTATACTCAGCCGGTTTTACGACAAAAATGAAGTCATACTCTCCTTTAGGAAGTTCACATCTTCCGTTTTTATCTGTCTTAACTGTTGTATATTGATTTGAAACTCTTATTCCTTCAATTACATTTTCATTACTATCATAAATTAGATTATTGTTTAAGTCTTCAAAAACAGTAATTTTATAAGTTGTTTGAGCAAAACAAACCGAAATTGATAATATTAACAATACAAAAATAAAACGAATACAATTTGTCATAAAAACCTCAATTATTATTGTAAAATTAAAACTTATTGGTTAAATTTTAAAGCAAAATTGCAATTAATATTATAACGAAACTATTTTAAAGTTTTTAGTGTTAAATTCAATATGATAATTTTTAATTAATTACAGAGGTGAACATGATTTCGGAAAAAATGGAAGCAGCTTTGAATCAACAACTTAATGCAGAATTATTTGCTTCATATTTATACTTATCGATGGCTGCTTATTTAGAAACCACTCCTTACGAAGGAATGGCTCATTGGATGAAAGAACAATCGAAAGAAGAATACGGTCATGCAATGAAATTTTTTGAGTATATTAACGAAGTTGGTAAACGAGCAAAATTAGAAACATTAGAAGCTCCCAAATTTGAATGGGAATCTCCAAAAGCCGCTTTTGAAGGCGCTTACGAACATGAATTAAAAGTAACAAAAATGATTAATGACTTAGTTGCTTTAAGTCGCCAAGAAAACGATTATGCTACTGAATCTTTTCTAAATTATTTTGTAAAAGAACAAGTTGAAGAAGTTTCTTCGGTTACCAAAATAATTGAAAAATTTAACGCAATTAACGGCAGTGTTGGCGGTTTATTTTATTTAGACAAATCTTTAGGTAAACGAGAATAATCTTTATAAAAAAATGTTTATTAATTTGCCTGTCCTAAATATTGGGCGGGCATTTTTGTTTTAAACAGTGATACGGTAATACAGTGATACGGTAATACAGTGATACAGTGGAACGGTGATACGGTGGAACAGTGATACGGTGGAACAGTGAAAAAGTGCCATACCCAATATTGGGTTGTTTTTTTACTTAGACTTTAACCTTCAACATTTAACATTACTTATTGAACCAAGATTTTCAGGATAAAAACACTGATTTACAGGAAAACATCTTCACATTTTTAAAGTATCCTTATTTAGACTTAACACTCTAACACTTAATCTTATTATTTAACATTCAACATTTAACATTTAACATTATTT
>CALGLM010000005.1 GCA_937930275.1 uncultured Ignavibacteria bacterium | reverse complement strand
CCGATCTATTTAAGGCTAAACTTTGTACGGGAGGTAAATAATAACCAAGTTCTATAGGATTTACAGAATTGCTAACATCAATAATTCTTAAACCTCGGTCATTATCTGCTATATATACTTTATTATTAAAATAATAAGTATTAAGGGCTAATCCGTCAGAATTAAAAGTGCTTAACAACTGAGTGTTGTTCTGTGCAAGTAATAACGGGTTGAATACTATTGAAGTAATTAAGACTAATTTGAAAAAATAGGGGTGCATTTTTACCTCTATATAAATTAATTATTGGTTTTATCTCTTCATGCTCAATATTGGAGGATGAGTTAAATAAGCAATCTATACAGAAGTTTTAGTAATTTAATGTGCTAATAATATAACAAAAGTAACAAGTAAAAGCAAAATTAATTAAATTTAAAGGTTTATTTTTAGAATAAAATAGTTAATATTTATTTTATGAAATTATAAGTTGTTGTTTTTTGTTAATAAAAATGCAAAATATATCTATTTAAAATAAAAAGCCCCCGAAATCATTTTTTATTTAGGGGGGTCTTTTTAATGTCTGATTTTAAAATAAAAATTTATTCAGATATATTAATTTTTTATGGTTGAGGTGTTAATTCTAATCTTCAACAATAGCAAGAATATCAGAACGTTGTAGGATGCGATAATCCTTTCCGTCCATTTCTATTTCGTCTCCGCCGTATTTAGCAAAAAGCACTTTATTGCCTACTTTAATTTTTTCTTGTAAATCTTCATCTGTACCAACTGCTACAACAAGTCCGGTTCTCGGTTTTTCTTTTGCGGTATCAGGGATAATAATTCCCGAAGAAGTTTTTTCTTCGGATGCTAAGGGTTCAACTAACACTCTGTCATCTAATGGTTTTACTTTCATAATAAATCCTCTAATTTTTTATATTTAACAATTGATTAATTTTAGGTTTATCAAATCCGACAATCGCTTTGTTGTTAATTAAAATAACCGGTACACCTGTTTGACCTGTTCTTTTAACCATATCGCGTGCCGCATTTTGGTCTCTGGATACGTCAACATCGGTAAATTTTATATTTTTTTCACGAAAATATCGTTTCGCTAAATTACAATAGCTACATGTAGGAGTAGAAAAAACAATAACTTTAGGTTGAGCTGTATTCATAATTTTACTTAAATTTTGTTTTACATAATATAATATGATGTTATTTAAGTAAAAAGGTTGCTAAAAAATCAATTATTTGTAGCGATTATTTCTAAAAATTTAAATGACTTTATATTAATTGGTAGGACTTTTTAATAAAAAGATAGGGGAAATTTAAAATATTTAAGAAAAATTTTTTTGTTAATATTCTTCAATTGAATTCATTATTTGGCCAATTAATTTTCATCATATTTTCGGATTTATCATGTATTTTTCCCTTT
>CALGLM010000004.1 GCA_937930275.1 uncultured Ignavibacteria bacterium | reverse complement strand
AACCTCCCATTTATTTTAGAAGAAGAAAAATTAAAAACAAGTATTGCACCTGAAGTAATAATTCAGTTTGGGGTTACTCCCGTTAATAATAAGATTTTGGAGTTCTATAAATCAACCAACGCAAAAAAAGTGCTTATTAACAAATATGGTGATTTATACGACCCTTCTCGAACGACAAATGTAATTTATAAATGTTGTGAAAATACCTTTTTAGAAATTGCCGAAAAAACATTAAGTAATAATAAAAATAAAGCCGTACACTCTGATTATAAATATATTATAAACAAAAACAATGACATTGAGCGATTAAAAGAAATTAATTTACAACAATTTCCTTTTTCGTTTGAAGGAAATTTAATTAATGTAATTTCGAAATATATTAGCAAGAATACACCTTTGGTAGTTTCTAACAGTATGCCTGTTAGGTATTTGGGACTTTTTTCGGTTAAACAATATTCAAACGGGAAAATTTATTGCAACAGAGGCGCAAGCGGAATTGACGGAAACACTGCAACCGCAGCGGGGATTGCTTATTCATTAAACAACCCTACAATTTTAATTACCGGGGATTTAGCATTTTTACATGATATCGGCAGTTTAATTTATATTAATCAATTAAATATTCCGCTTTGTATAATAGTAATTGATAATAACGGAGGCGGTATTTTTAATATGTTACCTATTGCTGATAATCCAAATTTGTTAACTCCGTATTTTATTACTCCCCACAACCAAAATATTAAAACCATAACAAATGCATTTGGTTTGCTTTATCAGCATGTAGAATCATCTGAAAGTTTGGAAAGCGCCGTTAGAATATTTTATACTACTAAAGCACCTACTGTTCTTCATTTTATTAGCAATATTAACGAATCGACTGAAAACTTTAAAAAAATAAAAAAAGCTGTTATTGTTTAATCGGAATTAATTTATGGAAAAAAAGGACTTTTTGTTAATCTTTTTGCACGGATTTTTAGGCAATGCGTCCGATTGGGAAATTATTTTAGAAGACAAACGATTATCGAACTATAACAAATTAGCAATCGATCTTCCGGGACACGGAAATTTTATTCCGGTTAATACAGTTAATAATTATTCGGAAGATATAATTATATGCTACATAAAAGATATAATCAAATCACAGTTAAATAAAAAAATTATACTTATAGGATACTCTTTGGGTGCCCGCGCTGCATTATCTTTTGTTTGCAAATATCCCGAATTGGTTAACGCTTTGGTATTAGAGAGCGGAACTCCCGGAATTGAGGACCCAGCCGAGCGAATTAATAGATTTAAGACGGATAATATTCTTGCGAAAAAAATAAAAGAAGATTATAATAATTTTATTATAGGTTGGTATAATACTGCTATATTTAGTTCGCTCAGTTTTAATCCTGATCTTAAAGAATTATTGACTCTAAAAAGATACAACAATAATCCTAACGAAATAATTAAAGCCTTAATAGGATTTAGCCAAGGGATTATGATACCCAGATGGGAATTGTTAAAAGATTTAAATATACCGATATTGCTAATATCCGGCGAATTAGATAAAAAATACACCGAAATAAATAAAAAGATGCAGCAATTACTACCTAAATCGATACATAAAGAAATAAAAAATGCCGGACATATACCGCATTTTGAAAATAAATACGATTTTATTAAAGAATTAGATTATTTCTTAGAAACTTTATAAATTTAAAAACTGTTTTTTATAAAAACGAGGTAATAATGATTAAATGGATAAAAGCAAAAGATTATAAAGATATAACTTATGATAAAGCCGAAGGAATTGCACGGATTGCAATAAATAGACCCGAAGTTAGAAATGCATTTAGACCCGATACGGTAAAAGAGTTATATGATGCATTTAACGATGCACGTGAAGATAGCCAAGTAGGTGTTATAATTTTAACCGG
>CALGLM010000003.1 GCA_937930275.1 uncultured Ignavibacteria bacterium | reverse complement strand
GTTAAAAAAGACGAAGTAAGAAAGCTTAAAAAGGATTTTAGTAAATCGACAATAAGTGATGTTTTGTATAAGGAACTTAGTTTTTATAAGGCATTAAATAATAAAAAAAATATAAATATAATTGCCGAAATTAAAAAAGGAAGTCCGAGTAAAGGAATTATTAGACAGAATTTTAATTATAACGAAATTGCAATCGAATATATTAAAGGCGGAGCAGATGCTATTTCGGTTTTAACGGACGAAAACTTTTTTATGGGGAATATTAAGTATCTTGAAGAAATTGCAGCATTTAAGCAAGTGCCTATATTACGTAAAGATTTTATTATTGATGAAGTACAAATCTATCAAGCAAAAAAAAGCGGCGCCGATGCAATTTTACTAATTTGTGAAATTTTGGATAAAAACCAAATTAGCGAATTTACAAGCTTAGCAAAAGAATTAAAGCTTGACGTTTTATTAGAACTCCACTCGGCAAAGCAATTAGAAAAAATTGATTTTGATTTAAATTGTATAATAGGAATAAATAATAGAAATTTAGAAACTTTTGAAGTTAGCTTAAAAACTACAGAAGAAATTAAAAGTTATATTCCGGAAAATACAATAGTTGTATCCGAAAGCGGAATAACCGTAAAGGAAGACATTGATTATTTGAAAAAACAAAAAATTAATGCCGTATTGGTTGGAGAGTACTTTATGCGCAAAGAAAATATTTGGGAAAGTGTTAAAAGATTTAAGGAAATTGCCAAATATGAAAATTAAAATATGCGGAATTACAAATATAGACGATGCCGTTTATTGTGAAAATAAAGGAGTTGATGCATTAGGTTTTATTTTTTACGAGAAGAGTAAAAGATATGTGGAAGTTGATAAAGCTGCAGAGATTATTAAAAAATTAAATCCCTTTACATTAAAAGTGGGTGTATTTGTTAATAAAAATGCCGAAGAGATAAATTTTATTTCTAAAAAAATTGGATTGAGTATAGTACAATTACACGGTGACGAGGATGAAAATATATATAAATTATTAAATTTACCTGTAATAAAAGCTATAAGAATTAAAAGTGGAATAGATATTGCAAATGCTTTAAACTGCAAAGCTAATTTTGTGCTATTAGATAAATTTAAGGAAAATATTTACGGCGGTACAGGTGAAACTTTTGATTACGAAATTGTACCTGTGGAATTATGGAAAAGAGTAATTATAGCCGGCGGAATAGATGCGAATAATATAAATAACATATTAGACGCAAATATATTACCTGCTGCAATTGATTTATCATCGGGTGTTGAGGAGTATCCCGGGAAGAAAGATTATAAAAAAATAGATTTGTTAATGAATAACATAAACAGACGGAGAAACGAATGTTAATATTAATGCCGTTAAACGCACCTTTGCAAGCGGTTGAAAAAGTAAAAAAGAAATTGACTGAGTGCGGTTGTACCCCGCACGAAATTCCCGGTGCTATTAAATTGGGAATTGGTGTTACCGGTCCAAGCAGCAAATTAAATATAGATGATTTTAAAATGTTGGAGTATGTTGATGATGTTGTGCGAGTATCAAAACCTTTTAAACTTGTAAGCAGAGAGATGAAGAGTGCCGATACGATAATTAAAATTGACAACGAAATATTAGGTGATAAAAAAATAAAAATTATAGCCGGACCATGTTCTGTGGAAAGCAGAGAGCAAATTTTTGAAATAGCCGGAATCCTAAAAGAATTAGGAATTACATTTTTACGTGGCGGTGCTTATAAACCACGATCAAGTCCTTATGCATTCCAAGGGTTAAAAGAAGTAGGCTTAAAATACTTACAAGAAGTCAAAAAAGAACTGGGAATGAAGATTGTAACCGAAGCAAAAGATACGGAAACTTTGGATGCCGTTGCGGATG
>CALGLM010000002.1 GCA_937930275.1 uncultured Ignavibacteria bacterium | reverse complement strand
TGTCATCCGCCATTAAATATTTCCATTTTTCGTTAGCTTTAAAGTAAAATTTATGGGCGTATTCACTAACCATACGTGTTGTGTTAAATACCGGACCCAAATTTTTCATGGAAGCTTTCATCATTGCTATCCACTTGCGCGGCAATTTATCTTCAGTTCTACTGTAAAATGTTGGAATTATCTCTTTTTCAAGCGTTTCATAAATCAACCTGCTTTCAAGTTCATCTTGATATTCAAGATTATCATATTCTTCGCCGCTTCCAATTTTCCATCCCCAGTCAGGATTATAACCTTCATCCCACCAACCGTCCAAAACGCTAAAATTCAATCCGCCGTTAGCAATACATTTCATTCCGCTTGTACCGCTTGCTTCTAAAGGTCTTCTCGGATTATTTAACCAAATATCGCAGCCTTCAACCATATATCGAGCAATATTCATATCATAATTTTCTAAGAAAACAATCTTTTTCCTAAGGTGTTCTTCTTTAGCAACTGCAACTAATTCTTGAATAAGTTTTTTACCTTCTTCGTCTTTAGGATGCGCTTTACCGGCAATAATTATCTGAACCGGATAGTCTTTGTTGCATAAAATATCTGCAAGTCTGTCTAAATCACGGGTAATTAATGTCCCGCGTTTATATGTCGCAAATCTTCGTGCAAATCCTATTGTCAAAGCACTTGCATTTAATACCTCTTTTGCGGCTTCAACATCCCCTTTAGAACCGCCACGAGAAATAATTTGTTGACGCAACCTTGCACGTGCAAAAGCTACCAATCTTTCTCTTCTTCTTTCATGTGTACGCCACAGTTCTTCATCAGGAATTTCATCTACTCTTTCCCAATCATCAGGATCGGTAGGATTTTGTAGAAATTTATCACCGATATACCTATATAGCAACTCATGCATATCGTTTGATAGATGTGTTCTTATATGTATTCCGTTTGTAACATAATCAATAGGTATTTCATCAAACGGAATATCTTTAAATCCGGCAACCCACATCTTTTTAGATACTTTACCATGCAATTTACTAACACCGTTCACAAAACCACTCATATTCATAGCTAAATGGGCCATATTAAAGTTTGATGGTTCTTTATCCTTAATTATAGTACCAAGACGATAAAAGTCTTTATCGCTTATTTTTAGTTTAGTTCTGTAGTACTCACCAAAATATTTTTCAACTAATTCATTCGGAAATACGTCAATACCGGCTGGTACCGGAGTATGAGTTGTAAATACATTAGAATAAAAACCGATTTCTTTTGCTTCGGTAAATGTCAAACTCTTTTCTTCTATCAATAATCTAATTTTTTCTAAAGCCATAAAAGCACTATGTCCTTCATTCATATGACATACAATAGGATGAATTCCCATTGCAGTTAATGCTTTTATTCCTCCTATTCCTAATAAAATTTCTTGTTGAATTCGAGTTTCGTTGTTGCCGCCGTACAAAGTTCTGGTAATAGTTCTATCTTCTGCACTATTTTCATCTAAATTGGTATCCAACAAATATAAAGGCACTCTTCCTACATCAATTCTCCAGATTTGGAAAATAACATCACGACCGGGGAATTTAAGAGCAATTTTAATCGGATTTCCTTCTTCATCTAATACCAATTTCATCGGTTCATTATAAAAGTCTGTTAATTTATAACTCTCTTGTTGCCACCCGTCTGCAGTTAAATATTGCTGAAAATACCCTTCTTTATAACATAAACCTACAGCAATTAGCGGAATTCCCAAATCACTTGCGGATTTTAAGTGGTCACCCGATAATATTCCCAATCCTCCGCTATAAATCTGTAAACATTCTGTTAAACCAAATTCCGCACTAAAGTATGCAATATAAGGTTTATCGTTTGAATTTACATTTTTTTGATACCATGTTAATTCTTGCAAATATACATTTAATTGAACATATATTCTATTCATATGCGAAATAAATCCGTCGTCTTTTGCCAATTCCTCAAGTCGCTCTTGGCTAATTTTTCCTAACATCACAACAGGATTGTGATGTGAATCTTCCCATAGTTTGCGGTCCATCCTTCTAAATAGCTTTATTGCATCTTGATTCCAAGACCAATAAACATTATAAACTATCTCTCTCAAAGGTTCTAAAGCCTTAGGTAATGAAGGTACTACATTAAATGTTCCGACAAAATCTATCATTTATTCTCCGATTTATTATAAAAAACTTGAGTATTTTCAATAAAATACCAATTGTAACCTATAAAGTTATAAAAACTTATAAAAAATAACAAAGGAAAAATTTTTAATTATTTAAAATTAATAATCTTAAACGTTTACGCAGAAACTTTTTTTGTAAACCTAAGTAAAATTACATCTACATTACTTAAAATTTTATGTTATAATTCTTTTTTTTCTTAAATTTGGAACAAAAATTATTTATTATGAACTACCTTATATCAATATTTTTGGGCTATTTTTTCGGCTCTATACCCTCTGCGTACCTAATTGTTAAATTTTTTCATAATAAAAATATTACCATTACCGGTAGCGGAAATGTGGGAGCGCTAAACTCCTATGAGGTTACTAATTCTAAACTGATTGGATTAGTAGTATTCGTTTTAGACTTTATTAAAGGACTTATACCGGTTTTGATTTTTAATATTTTTATTGATGATAAATTCAATTTATTAGTAAATACAGCCCTATTTGCAGTATTGGGCCATTGCTTTTCTATTTTTTTAAAGTTTAAAGGCGGAAGAGGCTTATCTACTGCTGCCGGTGCTTTAATAACCATTGCTCCTTCTATTTTTGTTGTATGGGGTATTATTTGGAGTATTTCATATATTTACAAAAGGCACATTCATTTTGCTAACAGTGCAGCTTCGCTGTTAACTGCTATTTTGGCTTTTACAGCAAAAAATGCACTAATAAAATTTACATTTCCTTATTCAGGCAGTAATTTAGAGTTTAGTATTTATATTGCGTTAATAATGCTAATTATTATAATCAAACACTATCAACCCTTAAAAGAATACTTTTCACCGGTAAATAATTCAGAGGTTAAAGATGAACAAAATTAAGTTATTAGTAATACTTTTAATTATTCCTATTTTTTCTGTATATGCCAATTCTTTTTCCGACAGTTTGAAAGAAAAAAACAATTCTTTAATTACTGATAGCCGTCATACAATTATAACTAATACCGTAAAGGAAGTTAGCCCCGCTGTTGTGGGTATTAATGTTACGGAAATTAGACAGTATAGAGATGCATTTTTTAACGATCCTGTAATGCGATATTTTTTTGGCGATAGAGTTTATAACAGAAAAATTCAAGGTTTGGGTTCAGGATATATCATTTCGCCGGACGGTTATATTGTTACAAATGATCATGTTGCAGGAAACGGAAGCGAGATTACCGTAACAATGACAAACGGTACGCAATATAAAGCAAGAATAATAGGAACTGACCCAAGTAGCGATATTTGTTTATTAAAAATAGATGCTTCAAATTTACCTTATATTCATTTTGGAAATTCTGATGATTTAATGATTGGTGAATGGGTTGTTGCTTTGGGAAATCCTTTTGGACTTTTTAATATTAATGATAAACCTACAGTTACAGTAGGTGTTATTAGTGCAACAGGAATGAATTTAAGCGGTGTGGAAAATAGATACTATATCAATATGATTCAAACCGATGCTTCTATTAACAGCGGAAATAGCGGTGGTCCGTTAGTAAACAGCATAGGTGAACTTATTGGCATGAATACTTTAATTTATGCTCCGGGTAACTCCGGAGGCAGTGTCGGTGTTGGATTTGCAATCCCTTCTAACAAAATTAAGAAAATTGTAAATTTACTAAAAACAAACGGCGTTGTTGACAGAGATTTTTGGACCGGTCTAAAAATTCAGATAATTGATACCGAAATTGCAAAGTATTATAATTTATCTGGCACAAGAGGGGTAATAGTTACATATGTCGCCAAAAATTCGCCTGCAGATAAAGCCGGATTCCAAGTCGGGGATATTATTTATGCAGTCGATGAGATGCGTATTAATGATGATAGTGCATTAATCGGTATTTTATACGAATATCAGACAGGTGATACAGTCACCTTTAAAATTTTAAGAAATAATGAAGAACTTAATAAAAAAATGACATTGGAAAAGAAAAAATGATTGAACGTTATACACTTCCCGAGATGGGCAAAATTTGGTCAGACGAGTTTAAGTACTCAACTTGGCTAAAAATAGAAATTTTAGCCTGTGAAGCACGGTACAAAATGGGCTTTATATCTGAAGAAGATTTATCGACTATTAAAGAAAAAGCTAATTTCAACGTTCAAAAAATTCTTGAAATAGAAGAAACAACAAAACATGATGTGATTGCATTTTTAACAAATGTTGCAGAGTATGTCGGATATCCGAGCAGACATATTCATTACGGTATGACATCATCCGATGTACTTGATACTGCATTATCTTATCAAATGAAAACTGCCGGTGAACTTTTGCTGAATGATTTATATAAATTTAAAGATGTATTAAAAAACAAGGCTATATTGTGTAAAGATTACGTATGCGTAGGGCGAACACACGGAATACATGCCGAACCAACAACCTTCGGATTAAAACTTGCTAATTGGTACGAAGAGATTAAAAGGAATATTGATAGATTAAAAAACGCAATTGATGTAATCAGTTATGGAAAAATTTCCGGTGCCGTTGGTACATTTGAACACCTAA
>CALGLM010000001.1 GCA_937930275.1 uncultured Ignavibacteria bacterium | reverse complement strand
ATATTCTAAACGTTTTAATCCTTCTATTAAAATAGGCACACAGTTTTTACTGCCAATGTATCCTACAATACCGCACATAGTTTTACCTTGTTAATAATTAATAAAAATTAACCACCGCTATTAACTTGGCAAAGCTAATGATCCGGACAATGCCTTAGTAATAAAAGATTAAGCTTTTGAAAATAAAATTTATTAACTTTTACTTTATGTTTCATTTTAATTTAACTATTTTTTTAGTTTCGGTTTTGGTAACTCCGTCTTGGGTCATTATTATTTTATAAAAATAAACACCGTTCCCTATCTCGTCACCATCTTCGTCTTTTCCGTTCCAATAAAACTTATTAAATCCAAATTTAAGAGGTTCTGTTGGAATTTCCAAATTTTTTATTAATCTTCCTGCAATTGTATATACTTTTATTTTAATTTCTTCAGGTTTTTTGGTTCCTGTCATGTTAAAAGTAAAATAAGTACCTTCCGTAAACGGATTGGGATAATTAAAAATTTCTTTTAATTCGTTTTTATTACTTACAACAAACCATATTTTATATGCAGTAGTATCAAAATAATTTAGAGAAGCATCACGAGCTAATATTTCTAAATAATGTGTTCCGTCCTTTAAAGTAGGATTCCATGTTAAATAAGCAGTAGAATTTGGATACGGTGTAGCAGAAAAATACAAACTATCCTTTTCCACCTGAATATTATTATGATATACATAAAAGAATGTCGAATCAAGAGGTAATGGACTGTTATCTTTAAGTGTCATTAATACAATCGGTTTTGCACTAATAATATCACCGTTTATTATGTCTTCGCCGTCAAATTTAATATCGAATGTAGGATTAAGTGAATCCCTACTTACAAAAAAGGAATTATTTCCTATATTGTTAAACGTAAACATTTCTCTTCCTAAAACATTACATTCAACACTAATTTTATTCTTAAATAACAATGGTGAGGTGTTTATTGTATAATTTATTTTCGCTGTTGAATCTGCGGGAATTTTAATTTTTGTCACATAAAACGGAGTTCCGTTTTCATTTAGTCTAAAACTAAATTTCACGCTATCGGCAACAGATTCACCATAATTTTTTGCATGAAAATTCATTTCAATCGGAAATCCTTGCATTAAAGTATCTGGGTTAAAAGTTATAGAAGCATTTGATACTTGAACTTCCGGTAAGCCGTCATAGTAAAATTTTACGGATTTAATTTGTAAAGGATTTGTAACGGAGCGTGAAGTATCGCTAAAATAGAATGAATACCTTAACGACTTATACATGGCAGCATCCAAGGTATCAAGCGAAATACTATTTGTTACCGAATCTGCAATAGTAACCCACGAATTTGAATTTGCTTCTAATCCATCTAAATTAACATAGTACTCACCGTTTGAACCCTCGGAGTTAACATTGTATTCTGCTTTTTTCCATTTTTTAACATTTGTAACTTCCGGAGAAATAGCATGTCCGTAAGTCTGAAAATATGTGCCGGCAAATTTTGTAATTTTTTTGGTTTTTTTAGGATGGTAAACACTTGCAAATACTACATCATTAAAGTAATCATAAATCCAGCAGTAAAAACCCTGAAATGGAACATAAGGTAACCAGTCAATATCTTCAAATTCACCTGTGCTTATGTTTAAACGTCTCATAAATCCGTTATTATTTTTTTCATACGGATAAATATAACCCGATGCGACAAAGAAATCCGTGTAAGTTGAATAAGATGAACCCGTAAATACAATATCTTCTCCAACTTTAGAAAAACCGTTATCAGGATCTAATATTCTAAGAACGTATCTATCTTGACCTAAGCTATCCTTTACTGCCAAATTATAAACATATCTACCGTCCGTTTTTAAGTAGAAAGCACCGTTTGTAACTTTTCCCATGTATCCGTCAATCATCCCGTCCGGAATATTAACATCCGTAATTTCACCTGTTACCGGATCTATTTTTTTTAGATTATGAGGATTAAAAGTTGCAGCTACATAAATATATCCTTTGTAATAAAACATTGTATGCCATACTCGTATGGTATCACAAGGAACTATTCCGTAAAATTTCCCTTTTTCCGTTGCATTATAACCTGAACCAAACTTATAGATATTACTTGGACCACTATAATAAGCCATATGAGCTAAGTATAAATATGTACCGTCTGTCGTTAAAGCCGAATAATTCATTAATCCTTCAACTAAAGTATCAGGAAAAATATCTTCAATAAATTTACTATTTGAAGGATGCGGTGGTAATTTTGAAATATTAAGCTCCAACGATTTGTTTGATTCGTTATACTTTAAATTATTTGTAGAAAAAAGTTGTAATTGTTTATCTTCAAACTGGCTTATACCAAAATATGAAGAATCCGCAATTTTTAAAGAACTTAAATTTGACCAATAAGGTATTTCTTCCAAATCTTTTACTCTTGACCTCCAGAAATATACTCCGTTACTAAGCGGTAAACTGCTTCTCCATTCAACAATACCTTTATCGCCAAACAATTCCGGAGATTTTACAAGCGGATTAACGAAGTTTTTTGAAGTATCAATTTCAATAAAATAGCTATAGTTTTTATTTAAATAAATCCCCGGGTCTGCAAGAATAAATTGAGGTTTTTTATCACTTGACACAAAACCGTTATCGGGGAAAATAATATTTGTTTCTTTAACATTATAAATAGCAATTGATTTTTCCGCCGTATTATCTGATTCGTCTTCCTCAGGAATTGAATTTATAGAATTAACAACAGCTTTAATATTATATAAACCGGCTTTTGTCGGAACCCAATCAAAAGCAATAGAATCTTTTTCACCAAAGTTTTTAATGTATTTTTCAGTCAAATTATAAGAAGTATCAGGCGAACTAATAAAAATCTTTACCGAAACACTATCATTAGAAAATATTGTTCCGAGGTTAAGCACACTTATTTTTAAATTTACGTGTTCGTTAATTAACGGATACTCAGGTGTTATCGCAATATTTTCCGAAGTCATTTTAAAATCGGGCTTGCGTACAAATGCTAAGTCAATTGCAGGATCACCTAATAAAGTTAATAATGCAACATGGTCAGATTCAAGACCGGTTAAACCGTTTACATAAGTATTTTTTGCT